>NZ_CAMTTF010000005.1:0-52500 GCF_947077765.1 Salinibacter grassmerensis
CCCGCAAGGTGCCCGAGACGCTGGCCCAGAGTTTGCGCCTTGTTACATCCGACCCGAAAGGCCCTTTCGACCGAAGGATCTTCCGGCCCGGGCCGGCCGAGGGCCGCCGACCTCCACCTGCTCATCACCTGCCCGATTCCACACCCATGCAGTTTGTCGCCAGCTACCCGAAGAGCGGAAACACCTGGATTCGGCTCGTCGCCGCCGCGTACTCGCTGAAGGACGTCACGGCCGAGGACTTCATGCAGTTCAACGAGGACGACAACACGTCCCTCGCGAACGTCATGCGGTTCGGGGACGGCACCAAGTACTACTACCAGTCGGTCAGCCCCTTTCCCATCAGCGCCATCGACTTTCCGACGGAGGTCCGCCTGCGGCCCGCCGCCATGATGGTCATGGATCGTGAGCTGTCCGAGACGACGACCCAGCGCCCGATTCTGGTGAAGAGCCACCACCTTAACGGCGAGGTCGACGGAATTGACCTGTGGAACTCGGCGTGGACCGACGAGGTGGTCAATCCGGTCCGCGACCCGCGCGAGGTGTGCTGCTCCTTCTCGGCACACATGGGCAGAAGCTATGAGGACACGGCCGAGCTCATGGGCAGATCCAAAGCGCGCCTTGGAGACAAGGCCGAACTGCATCACCTTCTCGGTACCTGGTCGGACCACATTCGCGGCTGGCTGAACGCCGACGAGAGCCCGGTCCACACCGTGCGGTACGAAGACATGAAGACCAACCCCATCGGGGAGTTCTACGACATCCTTGAGTTTTTAGGAGCCCCGGACCTCACCGTGGAGCGGGTAGAGGCGGCCGTGAAGAAGACCCAGTTCGACCGGATGAAGCAGGTGGAGTCGGAGCACGAATTCCCCGAATCCACCGAACACCAGGAAAACTTCTTCCGCTCCGGAAAGACGGACGGGTGGAAGGAAGAGCTTCCCCTGCGCATCGTCCGCAGGATCGAGAAGGACCACGGAGAGATGATGGAGTACCTTGGTTATCTGTAAGCCCCCGGTGGGCAACGCGATGCTTCATCTTCTTCTCGCGTCGCTCCCTGGTGTGGGCCCTACGCCGCAAGGGGCTCGCCGAACGGCAGGTCCGGCTCCTCCGTGTCTGAGGTTCCCACAAAGAAGTCGGTGAAGAGCAGAACCGTCTCCTTCTTCGCCCGCAGCCGGTCCATGAGGTCTGAAGGGGGACCGTCGGCCTCAGGGTCGGAAGTCCAGTGACACCACACCGGCTGGTCGGCGCACGTCTCCCAGCTGATCGGCTCTTCGGAGGGACACACGCCCGCGAGGGGCGTCCCCATCGCCTTCGCCGCAAGGTTGGCCGCCCGGATGGCCCGCAGCACCCGCGGCGACGCGTCGCTCGACTCGGGGCGGGGCGAATGGTGGTGGCGGATCACGTCGACGAGCGTCTGCGGAAAGTTCAGCTCCAGGGCCGCGTACGCCCCGGCCTGGCAATGGTCGCACCCGAAGATGAACCGCTCCATCTTGCGGTCGTCCGGCTCCTCGAGGTGGTCCGCAAATCGCTTCTCCTCGTAGAGCGCGGCGGCCTTTTCGGGGTAGTTGTAGAACAGGACCAGCTTCCCGAAGTCGTGGAGCAGGCCCTCCGCGAATCCCTTCCCCTGGGTGACGTCCGATTCCGAGCTCGGGACCCGGCTGTTTCCATCCGGCGACAGCGGGCCCAACAGGCTGCTGGCGAGGAAGCCGGTCGCCTCGCTGTGGCGGATGAACCGCTGGAAGCAGGCCTCCACCGGCCCGTCCGCCAATTCGTCCATCCGGAGCATACCGAGGCTCACGACCGACCCGGCGGCGGTGGTCGTCCCCATCATGCGGATCGCCCGCCCCACGTCCGTGATGGAGCGGCGGAGGCCGTAGTAGGCGGAGTTGATCTGTTTGAGCAGCCGCGCGGTGGCGGCCGGGTCGTGCTGCACGATCTCGGTCAGGTCCTGCGGGTCCGTAAAGCCCGGTTCGTGGAGGAGCTCCAGGACGCGAGGAAGCGTGCGTGGGAACGGCGGCACGCGCAGGTCGAGGTCGCGCAGGGCCGCGTCGGAAGAGCGAGACGGGTCGTTGCTCATTGGGCTGGGGCGCCGGGGCACGGACCGCGAGGCAAGGGGCGGGCCGCGGACCCGGCTCAAGTTCAGGGGAGTGCTAGAGGAAGTTCACGAGGGACGTCTGCTGGGACGAAGAGGTGGCCTGGAAGGCGGCCTGGAGCTGGGTCTGCCGCTGCTGGAGCTCGGAGATGGCGGTGGCGAGGTCCGTGTCCTCGGCGTCGGAGCGTCGCTCGTTGGCCTCAAGCGACGCCGCCTCCACCTGCTCCTGGGCCGTAGAAAGGCGCCGTCCGATGGCCCCCGCCTCCGAGCCCTTCGAGATCACGTGGTCGAGCGCATCCTCCACCTCACCGAGGGCCGTGTTGATGTCCGGGTCCGGCGGGCCGCTCGGGGCCGAATTGTCGGCCGGGTCCACGGCTTTGATCAGGTTGTCGAGGGCCCCAGTGATGGTTTTCGGGTCCCCACCAGCCGTGGTGCCGTACTGCGTGAGCGCCTTGCCGTCGACGTTGACGGTCAGGTCTTGATTTTTTCCAATCGGCCGGATCCGGTCGCCGTCGATGGCGTCGAGGGCCCCGTTGATGGGGGCGTCGCCGTTGACGGTCCCGTCCGCCGCGAACGGCTGCGTGTCGGTGCGATTGCCGGCAAAGATGTACTCCCCGTCCTGCGTGCTATTCATCCGGTCCACGACTTCGTCCTTGATGGACCGGAGTTCCCGGGCGATGGCCGAACGGTCCTCGTCGCTCCGGGTGTCGTCGGCGGCCCGGACGCCGTCCTCTCGGGCCTTAGTGAAAAGGTCGATCATCCCGTCCAGCTCCTGCTGCGTGCGGTCGACGAACGTGCGGGCGCTGGCGATGGAGTCCTCGCGGCGCGAGAGCTCGTTGCCGAGCGTCTTCAGCCGCTCGGCCGTGGCGAACGAGGTGGGGTCGTCCGAGGGGCGGTTCACCCGGGTCCCCGAGCTAATTTGCTCACGAAGGCGGCTGATGTCGCGCTGTAGCCGGGGCACCTCGTCGGAAATCACGCCGGAGTAGACACTTGAATTGGAGGCAATGCTAACGTTGGCCATATCAAAATTTTAGGGTTGGGGGCGTAGCGCCGCGAGTGCGGGGCCGGGCCGACCGGAGCGCCCGATGGTCATTACCGCGCGATGGAGAGCAGCGTACTTGAGACCTCTCGGGCCGTCGTGAGGACCCGCGCGGACGCCGCGAACTGCTGCTGCTGCTCGATCAGGCTGCTCAGCTGCTGATCCACCGACACGCCCGACACGTCTTCGATCTGGGCCTGGACGCGCTCCCCCACGGCGGCCTGGGCCTCCTCCTTGGTGGACGCCTCCTGTACCTGCGTGCCCACGCTGGCGGCCAGGTCGGTCGCGTCTGTGGTCAAGTCCGACGAGCGGTCGGCGATGGTCTGGGCCGGACCGGTGTCGCCGGAGAGGGGGTCGTCCACCGTCACCGAAAACTCTTTGGTTTCTGTCGCTCCCACATCCCCATCCGCGAAGGCGGTGCCCACGTCAAGCTTGAGCGTGTTGCTGCTTCCGTCGTCTTCCAGCGTGATCGTGTTTCCATCGGGGCCGACATCCACGGTCTGCGCGCTCCCGCCGTCAACCGTAAAATCAAGGGAACTCCCGCCCGCATCCTCGACGGTGACGTCGAAGGTTCCCCCCTCCAAGTCTCCTGGCAGGTTTCCGTCGGGGGAAATCGACGACACCTCGACCGTGCTGGCACCGCTTTCGGGGCCGTTGGTGAGTCGGGACTCGATCTGGCCCGCGCCCTCGGTGTCTCCGAAGTCGCCCTGGCCGATGGTGACGGCCGTCTCTTTCCCCCCCGGCGTGCCGAGGGCCGGCGTCGCCACGGCCGCAATGTCGTCGGGGCCGTCGACGTTGAGTTCGATGTTGCCCGCCGTGTTTTCCGACGTGGGCCCGGACTTGTCGACGAAGAAGTTCTCCCCCGTGTCCCCGTTCTGGTCGGCCCCTTTCCGGTGCGCCTCGTTCACGTCTTTCACCACGCTATCGGCAAGGGTATCGAGCCGGCCCTGCACGCCGGGCAGGGTGTCGTTCAAAAGACGCGCCTGCGCGCCGATCTCCCCGCCGCCCTCCTGTCCTGGACTGAACTCCACGCCCGTCTTTCCAAACTCGACGGCCGGGGTGTCCCCGGACTGGTCCACGCTCAGGTTTGTCGCCTCGGTGCCCTGCACCACCGTCATGCCGTCGACGGTGAGCGTGAACCCGTCCGACCGGTTCTCCTGGGCCTGCACCGGGAGCAGCTTCGACAACTCTTTGACGGTCTGGTCCCGCTGGTCCTCCGCGGCGTAGTCGGGGGAGCCCCCGGACCGGGCGGTTTCGATCTGCTCATTCAGGGAGGCCACCTTGCCCAAAAGCCCGTTGGCCTCCTCCACGTTGCCGGCCAGCGCGTTCTCGGTGTCGGTCGTGAGTTCCCCGAGGCGCTGGTCGAGGCGGCCGAACGTGTCGGTCAGCTGGCGGGCCCGTCCCAGGACGGACTCACGCACGCCCTGACTCTCCGGGTTGTTGGCGAGAGTGCTAAAGCCGTCGGCGAGGCCCTCCAGTGAGGCCGACAGGCTCGCGTCCGTGTCGGTCGCCAGGGCCCCTTCCAGCACGCCCAGCACGCGCCCTTCCTCCCGGGCGGCGCTCTCGCTGCTCCGGGCCTCGTTCCGGGCGGCCACGAGCATGCCGTCTCGGACCCGCTCGAACTTTTCGACCCCCACGCCGCTCGACGTGACGTCCTGCGCCCCGTTCGAGGTGTACAGGCCCGTGGTGGCGACGCTGCGGGAGCTGAGGCTCACGCGGCGCCGGCGGTATCCCTCCGACTCGGCGTTGGCAATGTTCTGGCTGGTCGCGTCGATCTTCTCACCGACGGCGCGCAGCGACGTGCTCCCAATGTCGAACAACGAGTTGACGCTCACGGGGCGCGGTTAGGGCCTATCCAATGGTGTTGACGAGAGAATGCTCGCCGCCCCCGGACTCGGCCGTTCCGTCGGCGGTGTACGTGCGGCGGTCGGTGTCGACCGCGGCCTCCTGCACGGCGGCCAGTAGCTCGTGGTTGAGGCCGGCGGCGTACTCCAGCGCAAACTGGAGCGTGTCGTTAGTCCGCTGGGCCGACTCGGCCCGCTCCAGCACGGTGGCGCGAGCCTGGGCCAGCCGCGTGCTTGCCTCCGCGTCGGGCGCCCGCTTCTCCAACACCTCGATCAGCGTCTCCAGGGACGGGTCTTCTTCCTCAAGCTCCACCATCCGAATGAGGAGGCGCGCCTGTCGCTGGTACGTCTGGCGCAGGTCGTCGATCGTGTCCGTGCAGTCCTGCGCCTCCGTCGCGAGGGGGCCCAGCGCGTCGGTCTCCCCGTTCCGGAGGGCGTCCAGCTGCTGCTCGAACAGAGACTCCAATTTTTTAAATGCGCCGGCCTTTTCGTTGAGGGTTTCAACCAACTTATCGACGGCCGGAGTGAGGCGTTTAAACGACATGGTCAATCTGGGGGCGATCCTTAGAGGTTGAGGGGTCGGCCGGGGCGGGGAGCGGGTCTACGAACTCCGGAATGGCCTTCTCCGGCGACGCCGGGGCGGGGGCGGGGGCCTCGTTGTCGGCCTCCGTGTCGTCGGCCTCCGCGGACGCGTCCTTGCCCCAACTTTGCATGAGCGTCTCCGAAATCTGGAGGTTGCCCGCCTCCGTGAGCTTGTCGGTGATCATGTTGGTCATGACCTTGCGCTGCCGGTCGCGCTGGCTGCTCATCCAGTTTTTGCCGCCGTCTCCCGCGAGGGACGAGGAGTGCATGTCTTCGGTCATCACGTCCACGAACTGGCGGACCAGCACCTTCTCGAACTGCTCCGCCGCCTCCTTCGGGGTCTCGGGGTTGTCGTCGCCGATCAGGCCCGTGCCCAGCCCACCCGGGGACGGGGACGCGCGGCGCTGCGTAGCGAAGCGGGCGGCCGCTTCTTCGGGGCCGGCCGATGTAGGAGAGGACGTCATGAGAGCACTCGGGGTTGGGAACGGTCGGACCGCAGCGGGGGCGTTACAGGATTACCAGCTCTGCCTGCAGGGCGCCGGCGCGGTCGATGGACTGGAAGATGGAGATAATGTCGCGGGCCGTGATGCCCAGATCATTCAGGGCGGACGCCAGCTCGCTCACGTTCGTATTTGGCGGGAGCACGACCGACCGCGCCCCCTCCTGCTGTACCTCGGCCTGCCCCTCCGCCACCGGCTGGGTTTCCCCCTCACCCAGCGGGTTCGGCTGGGAGACAAACCGGTCTTCCTGCGTGGAGACCGTGATCCCCCCGGTGGTCACCATCACTTCGCTGATCGTGACGTTGCCCCCGGCGACGATGGTGCCGGTGCGCTCGTTGATGACGACGCGGGCGGGCGCCGTCACCTCGACTTCCACCCCCTCCAGGGCCGCCATCAGCTGGGAGGTATTGTTCAGCTCATCGGGCATCCCCACGTTGACGAGGCCCGCGTGGGCGGCCTCCGCGGCGTCGGGGAAGACCTCGTTGATCGCGTCGGCAATCTTGCTCGCGTTCGTGAAGTCGGGCCGACGGAGGATGAGCCCCACCTCCTCCTGATTCAGGTCGACGGGGTGCGCCTTGCGGACGATGGCGCCGTTCGGGACGCGGCCCGTGTTCGGGCTGTTGACCGTCACCTCCGTGCCCTGGCTCGACGCCTGGGCCGACCCGGTGGTCAGCGGGCCCTGCGCCACGGCCCGGAGTATCTTGTCGGGGTCCTGCAGGGGGGTGCGCAAAAGCACGCCGCCAGAGAGGGAGCGGGCGTCCCCCATTGAGGAGACGGTGACGTCAATCTCGCTGCCGGCCCCGGCAAACGGGTCCAGGTTGGCCGTCACCAACACCGCCGCCACGTTGCGCGACTGCAGCACCTCCTGATCGACGTTCACCCCAAACTCGCGTAGCATGTTGGCGATGCTCTGCACGGTGAACACCGAGCCGCTCTGCGCACGGGCACGGTCGCCGGTGCGGTCGAGCCCCACCACGAGGCCGTACCCGGTGAGCTGCACGGGGGAGGCCCCTTCAATGGAGACCATGCTCTTCAGCTCCGAGGTGGCCGTGGCGGCCTCCCCGGAGTCCGCCGCCGCGGGGCCCTGCTGGGCAAGGGCCGATCCCGCGCTCCCGCTCAGGGCGAGCGCCAGCAGTGCCAGCACAGTGCGTCGTAGGCGAACGGTTCTCATAAACAGGCGGATGGGTGCACGTGGCGCGTGGGGACGGCGGCTGGGAGTTCTTCTTGATTACTGTATCCCAAGAAAGATGCCAATTCCGGTTGCGATGACGCCGCCCACCTTCAGAAGGAGGCCCTTCGAGAAAATCCCCTGGTTGCGAAAGCCCTCCTCGCCGTACTTGATTTCGGCGTTGGCGATCTGGGTGGACAGGACGGTGTTGTCCTGGCGCACGTCGGTCGGCCGCACGACGCCGGACACCTCCATGATGTGGGTCACGCCATTAATCGTGAGGCGCCGCTCCCCCTCAACCTCCAGGTTGCCGGCGTTGCTGACGCCCGTCACGCGGGCGGTGAAAGTCCCGTTCAGCACCTCGCTCTGGACGGACTCGTTGCTGTTTTCGGTCTCGGAGGTGACCTCCGTGCCCGCGGAGAAGCTGCCGCTAATGTTTTCGGAGAGGGTCCCGGACCCGCTGCCGTTCAGGCTCGACGAGGAGTTGCCCTCATACGAGCTCTCGCGCTGGCCGGACGTCTGCTCGTTAATGACGACGGTGATCACGTCGCCCGGCTTCTGGGCCACAGGGTCGGCGTACAGTGACTGCTCCGCCGCCCTGACGCTGGTGGAGGACTCCTGCCCATGTGCCGGGGACGCCCCGATCAGGCCGAGGGGCAGCGCTAGGACAAAGAGGGACGCAACCGAAGCACAGCAAAATCGAATCATGGGGACTAATCGGTACGGTGAGCAAGAATGCAAGGGAGGAAGCCGCTGTTACAGTTACAGTGTTTTGACCCACTCGACCGCCTCTTCCGTCCGGACGCGAGCCTGGTAGGTCTTGCGCGTGTCGGGGCAGTACACCCGGACCACGTCCTCGACGAAGCCGGTCTCCCGGACCGTACAGGAGAGCCGGAAGGAAACCCGGCCGCGTCGGTAGTACATGTCGGTGTCCGTGCCGGGGTCCACCGCGTAGGGTGGGCGCACATCTCGCGTCCGCAGGACGCGCTCGGAACGCAGGTACCGGTCGGCGACGAGCGTCCCCTTCTCCCGTTGCGCCCGAAACTTCGACGCCCGCAACGGATCACCGTGGAGGTCGCTCACGCTCATCCACGCCCGGCTCACGTCGTCGGGCCCAATCGATTCCCCCTGCTCGATGCGACTGCGCGTCGTGAGCACCGAGTCGTAGCGGGTCACGCGGAGCATGGCCCAGCCCGCATCGCCCCACCCCGACGCTGTCCGGGCCCGGACGCGGGCTCGGGTCAGCCCGCCCGTCACGATGCCGCGGTCGGGGAGCTCCAGCCGCAGCTGGGCCGTGCTGTCGACTGTGCCTCGCACGCGGCGCACCCGCACCTCCAGGTGGTCCGCGCTCTCGGGGTGACGCGCCGCAATCTTCTGCGTCGCGGCACGCTGCACGGCCGCCTCCGCCCCACTGTCCTGCGCCCGCAGGGCCTGCGGCCCACTGGCGGCGATCAGCCCAAGGAGACCGAAGACGAGGAAGCGCTGCATACGAGCGGAGTGGGGAGCTACGAACGGCGGATTACCGCTTCACGTTGTTGGCGGTCTGCATCATTTCGTCGCTGGTGGTCACCATCCGCGAGTTCAGCTCGTAGGTGCGCTGGGCCTGGATCAGGCTCGTCATCTCCTGCACCACCTTCACGTTTCCCTTCTCCAGGAAGCCCTGGCGCACGTTGCCGAGCCCTCCTCGTCCCGGCGTTCCGATGAAGGGCTCCCCGCTCGACTCCGTCTGCTCGTAGAGGTTGCCCCCCTGTGGCCGCAAGCCGCCGGAGTTGGAGAAGCGGGCGAGCTCCATCTGGCCCAGCTCCACCATCTCGGACTCCCCCTGCAGCCGCGCCTTGACCGTTCCTTCCTGGTCGATGCTGATCTCCACCGCGTTGGGCGGCACGTTGATGTTCGGCTGCACCTTCAGTCCGGTCTGGGTGACGATGTTGCCCTCGCTGCTGAGGGTAAACGTGCCGTCGCGGGTGTAGGCGAGGGACCCGTCCGGCTGCTGCACCTGGAAAAACCCATCGCCGTTGATGGCGAGGTCTAGGGAGTTGCCCGTCTTGGAGAAACTGCCCTGTGAAAAGTTGCGCACTGTGGCGACGGAGGTGGCGCCGCTTCCAATCTGGAGCTCCGCGGGCTCAGCGCCGTCGGTCTGTCCCTCCGCGCTGGCCTGCACGTTCTCGTACAACAGGTCCTGAAAGACCACGCGGGACCGCTTGTACCCGGTCGTATTGGCGTTGGAGAGGTTGTTCGCAATGTTGTCGATACTGGTCTGCTGGGTCTGCATTCCCAGCGCAGCCGTCTGGAGAGAGCGAGGGGGCATAGGCGTCGAGAAACAAAAATTTGAAAGAGAGTGCCGCGTCTACATGCCGCCGAGCGACTGGGTCGCACGGCCCAGCACCCCATCGGTCGTCTGGATGGTCTTCTGCTGGGCCTCGTACTGGCGCTGGTGCTCAATCATGTTGGTGAGCTCGGTCACCGGGTCCACGTTGCTGGTCTCCACCTTGCCCTGCAGCACGACCGGGTCCTCGGCCGTCTGGGCCTGGGCATCTCCGGCCGCGAAGGCAGCGCCGTTCGTCCGCTCTAGCTGCTCGGGGTTCTCGAACGTCGCGACGCGAAGGGACCCGACCTCCTCCTGGCCCGCGGTGATCCGGCCGCTCTTGGAGATGCTGACGTCGCCGCCCTCCTCCACCGGGATCTGGATCGGGCCACCCTCCCCCATCACTTCTCGCCCCTCGGGCGTGCGGAGCGTCCCCTCACTGCCCACCACGAAGTGACCGGCCCGCGTGTATCGTTCGGCCCCGCCCCCACGAGGCTGAGTGACGAAGAACCCCTCGTCCCCCAGCGCCACGTCGAGCGGGTTTCCTGTCTTCTTGAGGCTCCCGCCCGACAGGTCGTTGGCCTGCTCCAGGCGCCGGTCGCTGATCGGCGACCCGTCTTTCGTGAGGCGCTCGTTCAGGGCCTCGGTGAAGACGCGGTCCTTCTTGTAGCCGGTGGTGCTGGCGTTGGCGAGGTTGTTCGCCACCTGCTCTTGCTGGAGCCGCATCTCACTCATGGCGGCGGCGGCGTTCTGGAACCGGGGAAGCATGGCGGGGCCAGAGGACGATGAACGGATCGGTCTGTTGGACTCTAAGGGCCTTTCAAAGAGCCTACCAGGTTCTGAGAGTGGGGCGCGCCCCAGCGCCGGGACCGGAACCACTCCTGCTCGGGCACAATTTTCCGACCCGTTACGGCAGATCCTGCCGTCCTCGCAGGCGGATCACGGTCCGGGCGAATCGTGACGCAATGGCGGCCCGGCGGCCCTGATTCGTGGGGAGGCCTTCAGGGCGGACCGCCAATGAGGCCGTCGGGAGCCGGCTGGCTCCTCAACCGGTGACGCCCCGCCGCCGGCGCCACGCCGCAATTGTCTCGGCCCCGCTCCCCGCGTCAAAACGAGGGGCCCCAGCACGGCGTACACTGGATAGAATCTTCGCCGTACTTCCTCTTCCCGATGGCCACTCCCCCCATGACGCCCCCCTCACGGCTCGTTCGGCTGGCGGTCCTCTATGGCCTCGGGCTGCTGCTCGCGCCGGCGGCGCACGGGCAGCCGGGGTCCGCCGCCCCGAGCCCGGGCGACACGGTCCGCACGTCGATGCCGACCGCCCTCTGGGCATCCGCCGACGCGGTCGAACTGGCCGCGGCCCTGCCCGCCGATACGTCTCTGGTCGTGGAGGCGGTGCAGGATGGGCGCTTGCGCGTGCGGTCCGCATCCGGAACGGGATGGGTGTCCCGGTCGGCCCTCTCCCCCGTTCCCACCGTCGTCCAGCGCTCGTCCGCAGGGATCGGCGTTCGTCCGTCGTGGCGAGCCCGCCTCCCCCAGGGCCGAGGGCGTGCACTCGCCGTTCCCCGGCTGGCCCTGCACCCCGGGCGGGACGGCCCCGCGGTCGTGTCCGTCCTTCTCGCCAACCCGTCCCGGCGCACTGTAAAGTCCGCGGACCTGGTCCTGGTGCTCTACGACCGGGCCCCCGACTCGACCGCGGAGAACATTCGTCGACGGACCGTGCGGGTGGTCGGTCCGCTAGAGCCGCGGGGCTTGGCCTCCTATGACGTTCGGCTTCCGGGCAGGGCACGTCGCCCCTGTGTGGGCATCAGGCAGGTGCGGGTAGAGCGGCTCGACGGCTCGACGGTCATTTCGGCACCGCGTCCTTCGGGCCGCCGACCGGCCGGGATGAGAGCGGCCCGCAAGAGCCTTTCGTACGCGGGCAATGTCTCGTACGCGGGCGACGATTGCCTCGCGGGACCGGACGTGGAGACCTCGACGGACTCGCCGTAGCATTCTCGCTCTGGGGTGCCCGAGGTCTTTTCGTCCTTACTTCCCGTGCGTCCTAAACGGTCCTCCAAGTCGCGCGTGACCTGTATATCTTTTGTGTCGTGCGACTTACGTTGGGGAGACCCACTACGCATCTACCTTTTTCCGTCCCCTTCCCCTCATGCGCACCTGCCTCCTCGCCCTCTCTGCTCTCCTGTTGGCCGTCCCGCTTTACGGCCAGTCCGCCGACGAGGCCCCTTGGACCATCGACCACGTCCTCACACAGCGCTCGCTGACGGACGTGAACATCGGGCCGGACGGCAGCCGCGTACTGTGGGTCAAAGAGACGCCCGATCCCGACGCCGACGAGACAACGTCGGACGTCTACCTGACCTACCGGGACGATCCGCACGGCGGCGACTCGACGGCCACCCTCCAGCTGACGCGCACCGGCGACAACCGCGCCCCACGCTGGAGCCCGAACGGGGAGCACATCGCGTTCTTATCGTCTCGCGGGACGGAGGCGGAAGACGCCGGCGGCACTCAGCTCTGGCGGCTTGACCCACGGGGCGGGGCACCCGAAGCCGTCACCTCAATCGAACACGGGGTGCGAGGCGCCCGGTGGGTCGACGACGACCGGCTCCTCGTGACAGCCCGCGAGCAGAGCACCCGCTACGAGGAGCACCTCGAACAGACGGAGGACGACGCCGACGTCATCGAGGACACGACGCTCTTCCGGCCGGTGCGCCTCTTCACCGTCCACGTGGCGACTGGGGACGTGACGCGCGTGACGGACAATGATCACCAGATCAGGGAATTCGCTCCGTCGCCGAACGGCCGATACGTGGTCTACAGCCTCGACGACTCTCCGATCGACGCTGACGCCCGCAATCAGCCGCACCAGTTTCTGCTGAACCTTGAGACGGACAAGACGACCGAGATTTTCGACGAGCAGTACGTTGACCCGTCCAACTATCAGTGGACGGCCGACGGCAGCGGCTTTTATGCCACCGACTCGCATTCCTCCGACCCCGAGCACGAGGGCGCCGGCATCACGAAATTGTACCACTACACCCTCGCCGCCCGTGATTACCAGGAGGTGCCCCTGGCGTGGGGCGACAAGGGCGTCGGCTATGGGGGATACACGGTCGTGGACGGCGGGGTGCACGTGCAGCTGGCCGACGGCCCGACCTTCGAGCCGCGCTTCTACCGGAAGACGAGCGGCGGATGGACGCCGGAGGAGGTCACCGACGAGCGACTCGAACACGCCTCCGCATTTACGGCGGGCCCGGACGGTGAAACGGTTGTCTTCAGCCACTCGACCGCCGACACGCCGCCGTCGTACCGTGTGGGCACCTACCGCAACGGCGACATCCAGAGCGATGAGACCCTAACGACGCTCAACGAGAATCTCGACGACCTGCCGATTCCGCGGGCCGAGGTCGTGGAATGGGAAGGAGCCAACGGCGAGACCGTCAACGGCATCCTGCACTACCCGCTCGACTACGACCCGGACCGGGCCTATCCCATGATGACAGTCATCCACGGCGGGCCCAGCGGGGTGGACCTGGACGCCTGGAGCCTCGGGTGGACCGTCTACGCCCCGCTCCTCGCCCAGCGCGACGCGTTCGTCTTCCGCCCCAACTACCACGGCTCCGGCCACCACGGCCTGGACTTCGTGGAGTCGATTAAGGGCCAGTACTACGAGCTGGAGATCCCCGACATCGTACGCGGCATCGACAGCCTGACCGCCGCGGGCACGGTGGACCGGGACTCGCTCGGCGTGATGGGCTGGTCAAACGGCGCCATCCTGACCACACAGCTCACCATCGAACATCCCGAGCTCTTCCGGGTGGCCGCGCCCGGCGCGGGCGATGTCAACTGGACCTCCGACTACGGCAACTGTGCCTTCGGCGTGCGCTTCGACCGGTCCTACTTCAAGGGCGCCCCCTGGGCGTACACCGAACACTACATCGAAAAGAGCCCGCTCTTCGAGATGCCGAAGGTGCGAACCCCCACCCTCATCCACCACGGCACCGAGGACCGGGCCGTCCCCTACGAACAGGGCTGGGAGTACTACCGCGCCCTCCAGCAGATCGGCAACGCGCCGGTCCGCTTCCTCAGCTACCCCGGCGAGCCGCACGGGCTGGGCGAGCTCTCGCACCAGCGGCGCAAGGTGGAGGAGGACCTGAAGTGGATCGATACACACCTCTTCGGCAAGACCTCGATGCAGGAGCGCGTCTCGGAGCGGCTGCTGGCCGACGACGCACCGCTCTCACTCCTCGAAACCGCCGACGTCCCCGCCCGGACCGACGGCCGGTACGGCGAGCAGGTGGACGGCCGTCTCGTCCCCGAGACCGTCACGCTCGGCGACACCCTCACGGTGGGGCGGTTCGAGGTGACGCGGGCGCAGTTCCAGGCGTACGATGCTGACTTCGAGGTGCCATCCGGCACCGCCGACCACCCGGCCCACGGCATCTCCGCGGACCGGGCCCAGGCGTACGTCGAGTGGCTGCGTGAGCAGACCGGCCGCGCCTACCGCCTCCCCACCGCGGAGGAACTGGCGGCCCTGAAGACGGCCCGCGCAGGGACGTCCGAGAACACCCCCGCGTACTGGGCCGGCTTCACGCCCACCCCGGACGAGTTCCACCAACTGCGGGCGCGCTTCGCGCAGCACTCCACCGATGCCCTCCTGATGCCGGTGGGCAGCCGCCCCGCCGGGCACGGCCCCGACGGGGGTGGGCCGCTCGTCTACGATGTGGACGGCAACGTGGCCGAGTGGGCCCGTGCCGACGACGGCCTTCAGGCCCAAAACGCCTCGGCACTCACCCTGACGGGTCCGAGGGCCGACGCCGCCCCAACGCCCCCACGCCGCGTGACGGGCGTCCGGGTCGTGCTCGACCGATAGGCTCCCCGCTGAACTGAACGAATAGCGCCCGTCACGTCACGGCATCTTCAACCGGGAGTGGGCCGGGTCCGGGATCCTTCGCGAGCCGAGCGGGTGTGATACATTCCGCTTTGTGACAAAGTGGCAGGAAGAGTGTTGTAGAGCCTGCCGACAGCCCCGCATCGCTGTTTCGTGCTGGATTCCCTCCGCTCCCATGGACCGCACCTCCATTCAGGAACGCTTCGGCATCGTCGGCGAGTCCGACGTCATCAAGAACGTGATCGACCAGGCCCGGCAGGTGGCCGACACGGACATCACCGTGCTCCTGCAGGGCGAGAGCGGCGTCGGCAAGGAGCTCATCTCTCAGGTGCTGCACGAGCTCTCGATGCGCCGCCACGAGAAGATGGTGGTGGTCAACTGCGGGGCCATTCCGGAGGGCCTCATCGAGAGCGAACTGTTCGGTGCCGAAAAGGGAGCCTACACCGGAGCCGTCGAGGAGCGTGTCGGCTACTTCGAGGAGGCGGACGACAGCACCATCTTTCTCGACGAGATCGGCGAGATGCCCATGGAGGCACAGGTACGCCTCCTCCGTGTGCTCGAGACCGGCCAGTTTACCCGCGTCGGCGCGTCTCAGCAGCAGCAGGTCGATGTCCGCATCGTGGCGGCGACGAACAAGGACCTCGCCGAGGAGGTGCAGAAGGGCAATTTCCGCAAGGACCTGTACTACCGCCTGAGCACGGTCCTCATCGACATTCCGCCGCTGCGGGAGCGTCCGGACGACATCCTGCCCATCTTTGATACGTTCCTCCACGAGTTCTCGCAGGAGTACAGCTCGTCCCGCAAGCGGCTCACGGAGGACGCGGAGGAGCTCCTCGAGTCGTACCGCTGGCCGGGCAATGTGCGCGAGCTCCGAAACATCGCCGAGCAGGTGGCGGTCCTGATGCGCACGAATGAAGTGTCGGCCGACGACCTGCGCCCCCTTCTCCGCGACCTCGGGCAGGCCTCGACCTCGACGGGCCTGATGCGGGTGGAGCCCGATCCCCAAGAGCCGGACGCGGGCGTCGGCACCGAAGACGATCTTCGCCAGCGTGAGTTGCTGTACCGCGCCATTCTGGAGATGCGCATGGACATGCGCAACCTGAAAGAGCGGATCGACTCCCTCATGTCGAACGTGGGCGTCGTGGTGCCCCGCGAGGTGGCCGAGCGCGGGGACTTCCCAAGCGACTACGACGACTTCGTGGTCGTGAACAGCGAGGACGGCCCCGCGACCTCCCGCCCTCACCGCGAGCGCGAGCAGCGGGGCGGGGGCAAGGTCGACTCCATGATGCGGGACGTCATCTACGAGGTGGAGGAGAGTGGCCCCGCCCGGCCTACGAGGCCCCGCCCGGATCGCCCCTCGGCGCCTGAGCCGGGGTCGCCGCCCTCCGCGGAGCCCGAGGCCGAAATTGAGGCGGACCCGGCCAAGGACCCGGATCAGGAGACGGCGGACGAACTGCCCACGCTCGAGGAGTCCGAAAAACAGCTCATTAGCCGCGCCCTCAGGCGGTTTGATGGCAACCGCCGCAAAACGGCCGACGCGCTCGGCATTAGCGAACGCACCCTCTACCGCAAGCTCAAAGACATCGACGAAGACCTGTAGGGGCGCGGGGAGACAGGGAGTCTGTGCCGTACACTGCGCGCTGCCACGACGGAATTCTCAGACGAAGAGACGTGCTCGGCGGTGGACCAGGTTCGACACTTCTCCCGGTCACGGTGTGCGCACACGCTGTCGAAGCGTGACGTCGGCGCCGCTCCACCGGTTCCTTTCGGCTCAGGCCGGGAGGCGCTGGGAGCGCAGCGGAGGAGACAGGTGCTGCGAGTCGGGCGTGCCTGCCGATGTGGGGACCTCGACGGGAAGGATGCGAGGGGGCTCGATGAGCAGTACGACCAAGTGCCCGGTCGGCTGGTGCAGATGCGCCCGAACACTGACGACTGGATTCTCCGAACGTAGCCGATAGCCTCATGCCCTCCCCTCCTCCTACGTCGCCGCGTCGCCACGCCCCCGGCTCGCCGCACCTCTCTCGCATGGGCACTCGGCCCCTCCTGTGCGCTCTGTTGCTTCTCTTCGGGGCGGGCAGCCTCTCCGGCTGCACCGTCTACAGCTTCAGCGGCGCCAGCATCCCGTCCAACCTCGAGACCATCTCGGTTCCGATCGCCCAGGACAACACCTCCAGCCCCGTCAACCGGCTCGGCGCCGACTTGACGGACCTCCTCACCGACCGGTTCGTCGACCGCACAAGTCTCTCCCTGACGACCGACAACGCCGGCGCCGATGCGTTTCTGACCGCCCGCATCCAGCGCTACACGAACGAGCCCACCGGCGTCAGCGGCGATGAGCGCGCCACGACGAACCAGGTCACCATCCGGGTGCAGGTGCGCTACGTCGACCAGACGAAGGACGAGGAGCTCCTGAGCCAGACGTTCAGCGGCTCCGCCAACTACAATCCCGTCGAGGCGGGCCTCGACGGGGAGCGGCAGGCCATCCAGAATGCGCTCGAAAACGTGGCCGACGACATCTTTAGCACGGCGACCTCGAACTGGTAGTCCGCTATTCTTCGTCGAAAAGCCCCGGGATCTCGACCCGGCGGACCCCGTCGGCGTCGCCTACCACCATCTGGCCGCTGCCCCGCATCTGCGCCCCGCCAAACTCACCGTCTTTCCGAAGCGCGTAGAACCGGACGCCGAAGTTCGGCTCGTCCCGTGCATTGAGGAGTCGAGGGACCTGGGTGTTCTCCGCGATGCGGCGACAGGCAAACAGGCACGCCTCCTTGGGCGTGTCGCCGGCCCGCATCCGCTCCACGATGAGGTAGCTCGACAGGTTTTTGAGGTTGGCCTCCCCGCGTCCCGTAGAGCCCGCTGCGCCCACGTCGTTGTCGGCGTAGAGGCCCGCCCCCACGACCGAGGTGTCCGCCACCCGGCCCGGAATCTTGTAGAACAGCCCGCTGGTGGTCGTGACGGAGCCGATGTTGCCGTTGGGGGCGAGGGCCGAGCAGTGGATGGTGCCGTAGTGTCGCTGCACCTCGCGCACCTTTGCCCCGAGTGCCGGGTCCTTCAGGCTGTCGGGCGGCAGGTAGTTGTCCTCCTGCGACAGGTTCTCCTTCCATTCCACCCAGATCCTGCGGGCCTGCTCAGTGAGAAGGTCCTGCGTCTCGACCCCGTGCATCTTGGCAAACTCCTTCGCGCCCGCCCCCACCAGTCGGACGTGGTCGGTCCGCTCCATGACCAGGCGCGCCACCTGTGAGGGCACCGGAATGTCTTCGAGGACCGCCACCGCCCCGGCCCGGTGCGTCTTTCCCTCCACCACCCCCGCCTCCAGCTGCACGGTCCCCTCGGCGTTCGGGATGCCGCCGTACCCCACCGTGATGTCGTCGGGGTCGCGCTCGACAATGTTCACCCCTTCAATCACGGCGTCCAGTGCCTCCCCCTCCTCGGCCATCACCGCCAGGGCTCGCTCGGCAGCTGGCGCGCCGTTGTCGCTCGCCACCACCAGCGGGCCGCCGTTGGCCCCGGCGTCGAACGACGGCGATTCTCCCGACGCAACCTGCGGCAGGGCGGCCGCCCCGGCGCCGGCCAGCGCCGCGCGTTTTAGAAAGGTGCGACGGGACGAAGACGGGGAGGAGGCGTCGTCGGACATACGTTCGCGGACGTGACATTGGGGGGAGGCCATGCATCCGCAGAAGGTAACAAGGAACGCTGAGAAGCAAAACCATGCGCCCCCCGGCGCTCTACACAACTCAGTACATCGCCGACGAGCGGGCGTCGTGGCGCCGGGCGTACGCCACCATCGCCGAGGCATAGTCCGGCAGGAAGGGACAGGCGATTCCCGTTCCGTCGAGAGCCGCCCGCGTGCTCGACGCGTCGTACCGGGACGAGTGGTCGAAGTAATCGATGAGCTCCGGCGCAATGCCGAGCGCCCGTCCCACGCCCGTCCTCATCATTGCCCGCGCCAGGTCGGGGGGCACCGGCACGTACGCCACTCGCTTGTCCAGCAGGTCGGCGAGCAGCTCCATGAGGGCCTGGGCCGTGAGCGGGCGCGGGTCGGTGAGGTGGAAGACCGTGCCCTCGTGCCCGTCCGCCCCCAGAAGGTGGCCCATCGCGTCGACCACGAAGTCGACCGGCACCAGGTTCACCGGCTCGGTTCCCGAGCCTACGCGGGTCATGAGCGTGTACCGCGGCAGCCGGCGCAGCGCATTCAGCACGAAGTATACCCCATCGAACTTGTCCGTCTCGCCCGTCTTGGAATCGCCCACTACGATGCTCGGGCGGAAGACGAGGGTCGGGATTTCGTCCATGCGGTCCTGCACCAGCACCTCGGCGTGGTATTTCGTCTCCTCGTAGAAATTCTTGAACCCGGCATCGTGGACGAGCTCGTCCTCATAGACCGTGCCTGTTCGCTCGCCCGAGACATAGGCGGAGCTGACGTACCCGAAGCGCTCTAGATTGGGACTCCGGGCGAGCAGATCAAGCACGTGCCGCGTGCCCTCCACGTTGACCTGCCAGCCGACCGGTCGGGGAATCGTGAGGTCGTACACGGCGGCGAGGTGCACCGCCCGCGTGATCTGCTCGGCCACCGCATCGTAGCGCCCCTCAAGGCCCAGGTCCGGCTCCGTGATGTCGCCGGGCAGCACCGTCGCCCGGTCGGCCAGCCCCAGGTCGGCGAGCAGCGTGTGCGTGCGCCCCTCGAACTTGGGCTGGACGAGCAACAGGAACGAGGCCCCGGGCTCCGCCGCGGCGAGGCGGCGCAGGAGGCGCGTGCCGAGGAAGCCGGGGACGCCGGTAAGAAAAAACATACGTTCGGAATCGACGGTGGACGGAACTGCGAATGGGAAGCCCTGCGACAGTCGAGGGGGGAGGCGCCCCCTGATGCTCTGGACTACACGCCCGCTGCCACTTTTCCGAACGGCTTTTTCCCGAACGGCGACGGCGGGCTTTCCCAATTCCCCACAAAGGGAGGATCCATCCCGTTGTCCCCTCATACTCACCACCGAATCCATATTTCCCCGTGCTCCCACGCTCCAGTCCCCTATGCCCGACACGCTTCCGCAGCCCCCCGAGGTCGACCGGGATCTCGCCCTCGGCCACGGCCTCACCGACGACGAGTACGACGAGATCCTCGACCGGCTCGGGCGCACGCCCACCTTCACGGAGCTGGGGATCTACTCGGTGATGTGGAGCGAGCACTGCTCCTACAAGAACTCGACCGCCCTGCTCAAGACCCTCCCCACAGAGGGCGAGCAGCTGCTGGCGGAGGTGGGGGAGGAGAACGCGGGCCTCGTGGACGTGGGCGACGGGAAGGCCGTGGCATTCAAGATCGAGTCGCACAACCATCCCTCCGCCGTGGAGCCGTACGAGGGCGCGGCCACCGGCGTGGGCGGCATCCACCGCGACATCTTCACGATGGGCGCCCGGCCCATTTGCGCGCTCGACTCTCTGCGGTTCGGGTCGCTGGAGGAGTCGCGCGTCCGCTACCTGTTCGACGGCGTGGTGCGGGGCATCGGCGACTACGGCAACTCCTTCGGCGTGCCCACCGTGGGCGGTGAGGTCTACTTCGAGGACGCCTACGAGGGCAACCCGCTCGTCAACGCGATGAGCGTAGGCGTGGTGGACACCGACCGGACCGCGCGCGCCGCAGCCGAGACGCCGGGCCATCACGTGGTGCTCGTCGGCGCCGACACCGGGCGCGACGGCATCCACGGAGCCACCTTCGCCTCCGCCGAGATCGACGAGGACAGTGAGGAGGACCGCCCCAGCGTGCAGGTGGGCGACCCGTTCACCGAGAAGCTGCTCCTGGAGGCCACGCTCGAAGCCATCCGCGAGGGCGTCGTGGGCGGCATTCAGGACATGGGTGCCGCGGGCATCACGAGCTCGGCCTTCGAAATGTCCGCGTCGGGCGGCACGGGGATGGACCTACACCTCGACCGCGTGCCGACCCGCGAGACGGGCATGACGCCCTACGAGATCATGCTGTCGGAGAGCCAGGAGCGGATGCTCGTGGTCTGTGAGCCGGGCGACGAGGAGGCCCTCGCGGAGATCTACGGAAAGTGGGACCTGAATGCCCAGCACATCGGCACGGTCACCGACACGGGCCGGGTCCGGGCCTACTGGGACGACGACGAGGTCGCTACGCTCGATCCGGCCCACGTGGCGGGAGACGATGTGCCCGTCTACGAGCGCGACACCGAGCGCCCCACCTACCTGGAGGACACGCGCGCGTTCACTACGGAGGACGTGCCGGACCTCGCCCCCTCCGACGTGGAGGATGCCCTCACGACGCTCCTCGGCAGCCCCAATATTGCCTCGAAGCGCTGGGTCCACGAACAGTACGACACGATGGTCCGCACAAACACGGTCGTGGGCCCCGGGGCCAGCGACGCCGCGGTGGTGCGCCTGAAGGGCACCGGCAAGGGCCTCGCCGTAAAGACGGACTGCAACGGCCGCTACGTCTACCTCAACCCCCGGCGCGGTGCCCAGATTGCGGTCGCTGAGGCGGCGCGCAACGTCACCTGCGCCGGCGGCACGCCCGTGGCCCTCACCAACTGCTGCAACTTTGGCAACCCGCACGACCCGGAGGCCTACTGGACCTTCGCGGAGGCCATCGAGGGGATGGGCGACGCCGGCCGGGCCCTCGGCACCCCGGTAACGGGCGGCAACGTGTCGCTCTACAACGAGCACCCCGAGGGCGCCATCTTCCCCACCCCCACCATTGGCATGCTCGGCGTGGTGGACGACATCGACACCCAGCCCACCGCGGCGGCGCTGCAGAACGAAGGCGACGCGCTATTCCTGCTCACCCCGAGTGACTGGCGTCACCCCGAACGGACCGGCGGCACCGAATACCTGTCGACGGTCCACGACCGCACCGCCGGCGACGCCCCGCATCTCGACCTGGACGAGGAGGTGGCCGTGCAGTCCGCCACGCAGGCGCTCATCCGGGATGGAATCGTTCAGCACGCCCATGACGTATCCGACGGGGGACTGGCCGTGTGCCTGGCCGAGTCCGTAATCCACAGCGACGGGCTTGGGCTGGAGGCAGGACTCCCGGCGGCCGACCGCCTCGACGCGGCCCTCTTTGGGGAGGCGCAGTCGCGCGTGGTGGTCTCCGTGCAGCCGGACAACACCCCCGCCCTCGACACCATCCTCGCGGACCACGACGGCGTGCAGGCCCACCGCCTCGGGGCCGTCACGACGGGGGACCTTCGCCTCAGCATGGGGGACGAGACGATACTCAGCAGCTCTCCCGAGGTCCTGGCCAATCCCTATGAGGAAGCCATTCCTGACGCTGTGACGTAGCCCCGTCGAGATTGCATGCCATCGCCCTGTCAGTTGGACACGACCTCGAAGCAATTGCTGCGCATCCTGTAACGCAACAGGGAAGCGCCCCGTCATAGCCTTCCCTGACCGATGTGGCACCCTCTTTGTGCTAACACACACTGACTGCGTTGACGCCAGCCCGCGGCGAGAAACTGCTAGGGGGCGCCGACGGTATAGTAGAGAGTGCGTTAGAACGTTCGCCTTCTTCCCCACAGCAACGACCATTCCCATTATGGCCGAGAGTGCCAATGTTATCACGCTGACCGACGACAACTTTGAGGACGAAGTCTTAGACGCCGACCAGCCGGTGCTCGTGGACTTTTGGGCCACCTGGTGCGGGCCCTGCCGCCAGATCGCTCCGATCGTTGAGGAGCTGGCCGACGAGTACGAGGGCCAGGCCAAGATCGGCAAGGTCGACGTCGACGAAAACCCGGAAACCGCGCAGGAGTACGGCGTGCGGTCCATCCCGACCCTCCTGTTCTTCAAGGATGGAGAGGCAGAGGAGCAGGTCGTCGGCGCCGCCGGCAAGCAGCCCCTGAAGGAGAACCTGGAGGCGCTCGTCGGCCAACCGGCATAACGTCGCGCCAGGCGTAATTCCACGCCAGGCGCAGATCCGTCTGGACGAGGCGTCGCCCCGAACGGATCGTCACTTCGAATGGCAGGCGGCACGCGCCGAACCGACTCTCCCCGGCGTCCCCCGGGATTTCTCGGCGCGTGCCTGCACCATTCGCCCGCTTAGCTTCGACACTCAGCAACACCCTTATGCACCAGAACGGAGCCCTCTCAAACGGACATCAGCATCCGGACCTTGCGGCCTTCGAGGACGTCGACTTTTCGGAGGCGGAGACGCGGGACGTAGTCGTGATTGGAACCGGTCCGGCTGGCTGGACGGCGGCCCTCTACACGGCGCGGGCCGACCTGAACCCACTCATCTTCATGGGCCCGGAGCCGGGCGGCCAGCTCACCACGACGACCGACGTGGAGAACTACCCGGGCTTCCCCGAGGGACTCATGGGCCCGGAGATGATGGACCGCTTTCAAGACCAGGCCGAACGGTTTGGCACCGAATCCCGCTACGGAACCGTCACGCACGTTGATTTTCGGGAGCGTCCGTTCCGGCTCCTGATCGACGGAGAGACCCCAGTGTACGCCCAGACCGCCATTCTCTCGACCGGTGCATCGGCCCGGTACTTGGGGCTGGAGAACGAGCAGCGCCTCATCGGGAAGGGCGTGAGCGCCTGCGCGACCTGCGACGGCTCGTTCTTCCGCGGAGAGACGGTGGCCGTGGTCGGCGGTGGCGACAGCGCAATGGAGGAGTCCACCTTCCTCACCAAGTTTGCGGAGAAGGTATACGTCCTCCACCGCCGCGACGAGCTGCGGGCCTCGGAGATCATGCAGCAGCGGGCCTTCGACAACGACAAGATCGAGTTCGTCTGGAATACGGAGGTTGTCGATGTGCTCGGCGAAAACGCGGTCGAGGGCATTGAGGTGATCAACAACGAGACCGGCGAAATGCGCGTCATGGACGACGTGACCGGCTTCTTCCTCGCCATTGGCCACACGCCCAATACCGGGCCGTTCAACGGCTGGGTGGAGATGAACGAAAACGGATACATCCAGACCGAGGGCGCGTCCACTTACACGAATGTGCCGGGCGTCTTTGCCTGTGGCGACGCGCAGGATAACACGTATCGGCAGGCCGTGACGGCCGCCGGGACCGGCTGCAAGGCCGCCATCGACGCCGAGCGGTGGCTCAGCGAGCACGGCGCGGCTGAGGCCCAGCGCCCTGACGCCGAGCGGCAGCCCGTGGAAGCGTAACGTGTCCCCTTGTTGCGTACCGATGTCCGCCCGCTCGCTTCTTTTTCTTCTCGGGGGCCTCGCCCTCGGCACTAGCCTTGTTTCCGCCTGTACGCCGGGGTCTTCCCACTCTTCCCCGGCGGACACGACGGCAACAGCGGCCCCCCATGGTGCACCGGGGGACTCGTCCGCACGACAGCCGGCGGCGCCCTCCGCCCCCACCGACGCAGGGCCCCGATCGGTGTCGCAACGACTGGCGGACGCGGGTGTGGCGGCCCGTGCCAAGCAGGCTCTCGTCCGGCACCGAACCCTTCGGCGTTTCGACTTCTCCCCGTCGGTCGTGCGAGGCCGCCTCACCCTGCGCGGCGACGTCGACACCCGCGAGCAGTACCGCGAAGCGGAGCGCGTGGTCACGGCCCTGAGTGCCGTTCGCGCGGTCACGAATGAGGTGACCATTGACGGCCGCCCGGCACCCGACACCGATCCATCTTCTTCCGGCAGGGCCTACCACACTGTTCAGCGTGGAGATACACTCTCCGAAATCGCCCGCCGGTACGGGGTGTCGGTGCAACAGCTCCGCAGGCTCAACAGCGGGACCTCCTCTCTACAGCCCGGCGAGCGCATTCGTGTGCGGTAGTTCGACATCTACCTCCACGACTCCCTTTGTCTCTCCCGCACCGAAGAGGGCTCGCGGTCACGTTGCCACACGCACGCAAGACGCGGTCCGCTGGCGAGTCTCGTGCCTGCGTACTGAGCAGTGACGGCCATCTAGGCGCCGGGCAGCCATGGACGCATTGAGCGGCGCCCGGCGCGAGCACACCCCGACCGCCCAGGCTCCTCTCTTGTCCTCCAAACGGGCTTGTCCCCACGGAGAACTCCGGGGCGGTCCTCCATCGGAGCGTCAACGGAATGCGTCCGGCATCGGGGTCCCAAAAACGGTGGGCTCCGTTTTCGCTTTGTGCTCCAGTTCCTATGTTACGGGTCCACCAACCTACCGCAACTGCGTTTTTCGCCTCATGCGCCGCTCCTCACTGCTTCCTCTCTTGCTCTGTGCTCTTCTCCTCGCTGCTCCGTCGGCGCTCGCCCAGAACGGCGACGGCGGCGGCGATCGCCTCACGGGACCGGACTTTGCCCGCAGTCCGGTGACGGCCCAGCACGGCATGGCGGCCACCAGCCAGCCCCTCGCCTCGCAAATTGCCATCGACGTGCTCAAAGAAGGGGGCAGCGCGGTCGACGCGGCCATTGCCGCCAACGCCGCCCTCGGCCTCATGGAGCCCACCGGCAACGGGCTCGGGGGCGACCTCTTCGCCATCGTGCACGACCCGGAGACGGACTCGACGTACGGCCTCAACGCCAGCGGCCGGTCCCCACGGGGCCTCTCCTACGAGGACCTGCAGCGGGAGCTGGGGGAGCGTGACCAGATTCCGCTGCTCGGGCACCTTCCGGTGAGCGTGCCCGGCACTGCCAGTGGATGGGGCAAGCTGCACGAGCGGTTCGGGGAGCTGCCCCTCCGTGAGGACTTGGCGCCCGCCATCGAGTACGCCCGGGACGGCTTTCCGCTCTCACAAGTGATCGCCTACTACTGGCAGGGCAACGTGGAGAGCTTCCGCGAGAACAGCGACCTGATCCCGACGGACAACTGGAGGGAGACCTACCTCATTGAGGGCGAGGACGGAGAGATGCGGGCGCCGGAAGAGGGGGAGATCTTCCGCAACCCAGACCTTGCGGGCACCCTGGAGACAATCGCCGAGAACGGCACCGACGCCTTCTACGAGGGGGAGATCGCCCGGACCATCGCCGACTATGCCGAGCGCACCGGGGGCTACCTGCGGATGGAGGACCTCCGAGAGCACGAGGCCAACTGGGTGGATCCGGTCTCGGTCGACTACCGGGGCGTCGAGGTCTTCGAACTGCCCCCCAACGGCCAGGGCATCGCCGCGCTGCAGATGCTCCAGATCTTGAAGGGCTACGACGTGGCGGACATGGGCCACAACTCCACCGACTACCTCCATGTGCAGGCCGAGGCCAAGAAGCTCGCCTTTGAGGATCGTGCCCGCTTCTATGCCGATCCGGACTTCGCCGACGTGCCGGTGCAAGAGCTCATTTCGGAGGAGTACGGCGCCCGGCGACGCCAGCTGATCGAGATGGACCAGGTGCTGTCCGCGCCGGACGCCGGAAGTCCCCGTGCGGTGGCCACGTCGGATCTAGACCCGACCATGCAGAAGCGTCTCAACAGCGGGGACACGATCTACCTGACCGTCGCAGACTCGAGTGGCATGATGGTCTCACTCATCCAGAGCAACTATGCCGGGATGGGCAGCGGCCTCGTCCCCGACGGCCTCGGATTCATGCTGCAGGACCGCGGCGCCCTCTTCACGATGGAGAAGGGCCACCCCAACGTCTACAAGCCGGGCAAGCGCCCCTTCCACACCATCATTCCTGCCTTCGCCACGAAGGACGGCGAGCCGTTCTTGAGCTTCGGCGTCATGGGCGGCGGGATGCAGCCCCAGGGGCACGTGCAGGTGCTTAGCAACATCGTCGACTTTGGACTCAACGTGCAGGCGGCCAGCGACGCGGCGCGCTACCGGCACTACGGCAGCAGCTCGCCCACCGGCGAGGCCATGGAAGGGCGGGGCACGCTCCGCGTGGAGAGCGGCGTGTCGGAGGATGTGGTGGGCGCCCTCCGGGGTCGGGGACACAGCATGGACGTGGGTGCGGGCGGATACGGGGGCTATCAGGCCATCCGTTGGGACCCGGAGGAGGAGGTCTACTGGGGCGGCACGGAGATGCGAAAAGACGGGTATGTGATCGGATACTGACCACACGGGGCTCTGTGAAGGGCGCGGGCGTGCTCTGCGCCTTGCCTTCTCAGGTTCCCTTCCCAGTGTGGGGACACCCATCGGTCAAGGGACGGGGCCTTCCTCGGTCGAAGACTGGGGGGGCTCGGAAACGCTCTCCGCGGCTTCCAGCCGGCGGAGAAGTTGCCAGCGTGCCCCGGACCCAATCACCAGGAGCACCACGACCACCGTGTACGAGACGGTGGTCAGCTCCTCCACGTCTTCCTGCGGCAGTGCAGGCGGGCGCACCGTCAGCAGCCACTCGGCCAGCACATTTCCCTCCACCACCAACAGCGTCCCAAGAGCCAGAAGAAGCACGACGCGAAGGAGAAGTCCCCACCACAGGTAGCCGCGCAAGACGGGCGCGGCATGCTTCGTATCGTGAACGCGGCCGAGGAGCCGATCGAGCATAGATGGGTACAGCGTTCGCCATAAACGGTGGGGCTTGTGGTCGCAGACGCCTCGACGCATAGACGTGTGTACGCCTAGTCCGCGGAGACGTTGACCTCCATCTCGCGCGGATCCGTCGCGATTCGCTCAGCCACCCCTACGGCGTCAGCGTGAGGGCCTGTGTGCGCCGTCACGCGGAGCGTCTCTCCGTCGACCTCAGCGTGCCACTGCTCCGCGTCCTCGTCGGCGGCCCCCTCGTCCTTGAGAAGAATTGCGTTCCCGTCGACTTCGAGAACCGGGTGGGACGCAACGTACGGTTCGGGGCCTGAATCGTGCTTCACGACGTCCCAGGTATTGGGCGTGGCGACGTAGTAGGTCGGCACGGCCGGCTCCGCCCCGTCCCAGCGGCGCACCCGCCAAAAGCCCGCCCAGTCGGGATGTGCGTCGGTGGGCGCAGAGCCATCCGGGGCGGAATCGGACTCGTCGGGACCTGGGGGCATTGTGGAGAGTGGGATGGTGAACGGGAAAATACACTTCCCGTACGGATCTCCAGAAGTGACAGATTCCCATGTTCTCGTCGGTCACTGTGGGGCCGATGTCCCGCGGGGTTGGAGCACAAACTCGACGTCCCGCGAGACGGTCGTCCCCGTGACCTCGTCGGTCACGCGGACGGTGACCCGCACGTCCTGCGGCTCATCTCGCTCGATCTCAGAAAGGTCGAGCAGAATCGCCTCCTCGGTGCGACGGTCAGTGCCCGCCATCGTCATTTCGGTGCTGGTGCGCTGCGTGTCGGTGCCCCGGAAGATCTCCGTCCAGCCGCGCTTCGTCTCCCCGCTTGCCTCGTAGGCGATCGAATACCGCGTTCGGTCGTCGGCGCCGTAGGCAAGGTGATACAGCTCGAAGGAAAGGAGGAGGGGCGTGTCCCCTGTGAGGGCGCGGAACGGATACGGCGTGGCCTGCTCGGTGGGACGGATGAGGGATTGGGCGCTCGTGTCGGGCAGCGTGAGCACCTTCACGTCACTCATCTCGACCGCCGGGCCTTCGGCGCGGAGCGGCTCGAGCGAGTCGGCGCGGGCGGTGGCCACCCGCCGCTTCGGCCCCAGCCGCTTCCCCTCGGACGCCGATTCGGACGCCCACAACTGGTACTGTCCCCACTGCAGGCCGAGGTGGTACCGGTCCGTGGCCCCCTCCAGGGTGAGGGGCGACGGCACAATCATCCGTGAGTCCGTACCCGGCTGCACCTCCACCGGATACCGACGGCGTGTCCGCTGCGACAGCCGGTGCTCATCGTCGTACTGTGCCGCCGAGACAGCGATCAGGGACGACGAGAGCGAGTTGGCCTCGCCCAATTGCAGCCGAGCGGCCGGCACGCCCCAGTAGACCTCCGTGCGGGTGGTGCCATCCGGGTCGAGGAACCGCGCCGTCCGCACCGACACCGGAAGTCGCGCCGTCTCGTCGAGGAGGGTGGTGTGCTGACGAGGCATCGCGTCCTCACGCCGCTCTACTGCCTCCCGGTCTTCACGCTCGGCCCGCCTCACCATGCGGGAGACGAACCGGGTCGGATAGTCGTAGCCGACCGACGGGTTCGAGAAGACGCGCCGGGTCTGCCCGACGCCCGCTCCCACTTTCGTCGACCGCTGGCCAGCCGAACCGGATGCACTGCCGCCGGAACGCTCGGCCGCTCTCGCGGCCGTCGCCTGCATCTCCTGCCAGCTTGCGTAGTTGGCGATCTTCGAGTACCGCGTGCTGAAGTTGATGTGGAACAGGGCCAGCTCCCGGTAGATGGCCCGCATGGCCATGAGGGCGGAATAGGCAATGTTGAGCCCCCGCTCCGTATCCGCGCGCTGCCGAGTCAGGTACCCCGGCATGAGCTCATTGGCTTTCGCCTGCCGGAAGCACTCCGACGTGTTGTCTTCGGCAAACAGGTAGAAGCCAGACTCGTCGATGTGGGTGTACAGCCAGATTTCGCTCTTCGGGAAGCTGGACGGAGGGACGTTCACCCCGAAGCGGTAGACCTCTTGAAAGAACTCCCCGTCCTCGTAGTTGAGGGCGCGCTGCTTGTAAGGGCTCCCAAACCGGAGGTGCACGAGCCCTCGGTCATCGAGCGCGCTGGCCCGCTCGGCACACGCAAAGTTCTTGCGCACCCGCACGAGCCGGGTGAGGTGCTCCTCTAAGCGCTCGTTCGCGTCGGTGGCTGGAAGGGGATCGAGTCCGCGCCACCACTCCACGAGGGCTGCCCCGGCCTCGGGCGCGAAGGTCCACTCTGCGGGAGCCGTGGAGCGATCTTGCTGGATGACACGGGCCAGTGCAGAGTCGGCCATGAGGGGGGCCAACTGCGCCACTCGGCGGCGGGAGAGCGACCGCATGGCCTCCGATGTATCGGTGCCAACCCGACCAAGGAGGGACCGGTAGATGTCGACCGCGTAAGGTCGCTCGCCCCGAAGTTGCCCCGGCGTAAGCCCGCGGAGATACGCGTCGGCGAGGCGGGCGTCGAACTGCCCGCTGTCCCAGAGCGTCCGGAGCCCTACACGCCGCGTCGATTGTGCCTTCTCCGCCTGGTCGGCCTGCTCGTAGGCTTTGCCCAACCAGTAGGCGGCCGCACCGTGGACGGGAGAGACGAGCGCGGAATCGGTGTCCAGCGCCGAACGCAGTAGGGAGACGGCCTCCTCGTGCCGCCCCTCGCGGAGCAGCTCAACCCCCGTTTCGACCTGGGACGTCCCGGACGGGCCCTGAATCTCTGGGATGTCGAGCTGGGCCCGTGCGGGGAGAGAAGCAGCGCACGAGTACAGAAGCATTCCCCCAAGTAGCCCAAATACAAAGCGTGTCACGCGGATGAACGTGGGACCCGAAGGTCGGTGTCGGAGGGAGTGGGGCGAATTGCGCATGACACTGTATGTACTGCGCCGCGCTAAACAGACGGCTTGCGTCCACATGCTACAGGGATTAAGTAAGATGTTCACTGAACCTTTGTCGTTCCCATTATTCGCGTCGCCCACTCTCAGCCGTTACAATTGTGTAGAGGAAGAATCCGTCGAGGGCGGGCGGCGTGTGTTGTTTTCCGATACAACGTTTCCATTGGTGTTCACTCTCGTGTCGCCCTTCACCACGCGCCTCCGGTCTACGACGCGCATTGAGCGCTGGTCACTCGTCAACGCCGTTGCCGTGCTCCTTGCGGCCGTGGGCGCCGTGTGGCTTCGCGCCCTCGCTCCAGTTCTAATCGCGGGCGTGGCGATGCTCGGGGGGCTTGCCAGCATCGAACGGGATCGTTGGACCCCCCGTGGCACATTCGGCGTGGCCAACGGCGTGACTGCGCTTCGGGTAGGCCTGCTGGGCCTGCTCGCCCCCGCGGCGTCCGTCGGCCCGTGGCCCTTCGTCGCGCTGAGTCTTCTCTTTCTAGGCCTCGACGGCCTCGACGGGTGGCTGGCCCGTCGGTATCACCTCTCGTCGTCGTTTGGGGCGTTCTTCGATAAAGAAACCGACGCCCTTTTTCTGCTTCTGCTCTGTGGCCTCGCGGCGTTCCAGGGGATTCTCCCACTCTGGATTTTGGGCGCTGGACTGCTGCGCTACGGGTTCGTGGTGGTTCTCTTTCTCCTTCCGACTCCGCAAAAGACCGAATCTCGATCGTCAATCGCCCGGTACGTGTTCGGGAGCATGGTCGGGGCGCTCCTCGCGTCGTTTCTTTTGCCCCCGAGCCTGTCGCGTCCGCTCGTGGCTGTGGCCACGGCGGCCTTGCTCGTGTCGTTTGGGCAGTCGCTCTGGGGGATCGTTGCTCCGCAGTGGGTGTTGAGGGAATCGTAATCGGAGAAGTGAGACGCGCCGATTCGGGTTCGTCGTTCTCCTCCGGAAGGACCGCACCATGGCAACTCGCTGGCACACGTCGATCTCCGCCCCCGGCCAGGCCTGGGTCTCATTCGTCGGGGCGTGGGGGCTTCTGACGCTGCTCCCCTTCCTTCCGTCCCTCGCGACGCCACGCCCCCGAAGTCCGTATTTTCCCCTCTGCGTGGAGGTGCTGGTACTCGGGACGGCGGTCGTTTACACCCACCGGACACGATGGGCCCGCACCGCTCGCCTCGGAGCGGGCCTTGGCCTCGGGCTCCTGCTGGTGTACCAGGTGTACGACGCGACGGCCTACGTCGCCACACGCCGTAGCGGCATCTTCTACGAGGACCTGCAGTACGTCGACAACCTGATCTACTTCGTGTTCGACCTCTGGTCGTGGCGCGTGGGCGTCTTCGCCCTCCTGGTGGTCGTCGGAATTGGGGGACTTGTGTGGCTCGTGGCGTGGGGCCTCCGGACGGTGGGCCGGACGGCGCAGTATGGAGGCTGCCGGGCGGTCCTGCTAGCCACGCACCTCGCGGCCTGGCCCCTCGTCGCCGTGGTGGGGCCGGCCCTGGAGCTCGGCCCCGTGAACATGACGTACCAGTCGTCGGGCGAGCGGACCCGGGTGCGCACGACGACCACCCGCGCCGTCGCCAATGCCCAGGCCTCGCTGCGCCTCCGAACGATGCTCGACTCGATGCAGACAGCCCCGGTCGATTCGGCCTATGCGGATTACGACACCCTTGCCCTCGACCGGCGCCCCCCAGTCTATCTTCTCATGGTGGAGTCGTACGGGTCGGCCCTCAACACGCATCCGTCGCTTCGTGCTCCATACCGGGCCCTCATGCGACGTACCGACTCGGTCTTCGCCGCGGACGGCTGGCACCGGGCCACCGCCCGGAGCGACATTCCCGTACGGGGCGGGCGGTCGTGGCTTTCCATCGCTTCTCTTCTGACCGGCACACGGGTGGGCCACCAGTTGCTCTTCAACCAATTCCAGACTGCCTCGGACGATTCGACCCGTACGGTGCCCCATCTCGTCCGCTTCTTCAACGGGCAGGGCTACCGCACCGTGGCCCTCCAGCCCTTCACCTTCGAGCGCCCCGGGCTCCCGGTCCGCAACCTCTACGACTTCGACGTTCCCACCTACCGGGACGACCTTAATTACCGGGGCCCTTCCTACAGCCTGGCGGATGCCCCCGACCAGTACAGTCTTCACCACACGCACGAGACGCACCTAGCCCCCTCCAACGACCCATTCTTCCTCTTCTTTGAAACTGTCGATTCGCACTCGCTCTGGAACTACGGCCTGCCGCCCTACCTCGACGACTGGACCCAGTTTAACGAGCACACGGAGGCCGACCGCTCGCCCCACCCCAATTCGGAGTCCTTTCCCCCGGTCTTTCTGCCGGACTCCATCACCGATCCCACCATTTACGACCAGCCCACGCCGTTGCGCTACCTCCGCCACGTGGCCCACGAGATGCGCGTCCTTCGCGAATACCTGATCGAGAAGGCCCCGCCCGGCAGCCTCGTGCTTCTGCTCGGCGACCACCAGCCGCCCCTGATTGACTCGGCGGACCGCACGGTTCCCCTTCACGTGCTGAGCACCGACTCGACGCTGGTCGCGCACGCCCGTCACCATGGCTTTACGAAGGGCCTCCTTCCTGCGCCCGAAAGCTCAACGTTTCGCCAGGAGAGCCTGTACTCGTTCCTCGTCCGCCTGCTGGCCGCCCACGACCGGGGGGCTGTGCCGACGGACACGACCGCCCTCCCGCCGCTGCAGCCGCGGGGGGTGCCGCCGTCCCTGCTGGTGCAGTAGCCATGCCTCAGGGGGCCGCCCCCGCGGCCCGCGCCCGCAGGGTTGCGAGGGCCTCCCGAAACCGGGCCGCCGCCTCGGTCCACGTCGGAAAGTCGCGACTTCGACGCCACGCCGCCCGTCCCCTCTGCGCCCGGGCCATTGGGTCGGCGAGGAGCGATCGCAGCGCGGCCCGAAGCGATCGCGGGCCGTCCGTCGACACAAGACAGCCCACCGTCTCGTCCCCGGCGTTTTCCGCCATGCCCCCCACGCGATACCCGGCCACCGGCAGGCCACGGGCCATCGCCTCGCGGGTCGACAGGCTGCACGTTTCGAAGCGGGACGGGAGCACGAACAGGTCCGCCCGGTCGTACCATGTGCGGAGCGCTTCGGGCGCGATCGGTCCGGTCCAGGTGACGCGGTCGGTCAGCCCCGCCGCCCGGAGCCGCCGGAAGAGGCCCACGGCGTACGCCGGATCGAGCGAGGCGTCCCCGACCAGCGTCCACGTCCACGGCCGGTCTCGGAGGGCGTAGAGCACGTCCACGAACGACTGAAGGCCTTTTTCGGGGAGCAGGTTGGCCACCGTGAGCATCTGCGGCCCGTCGCACCCAAGCCGATCGGGCAGCGCCCCGCGGTACCGTTCATCAAGGCCCGGACGGACGACCTGGACCCGCTCCGCGGACGGCCCTTCGTCTACGAGCGCCTGCTTCACATACCGACTCGTCGCCACGGCCCCATCCACCACGCCCAGGGTGGCCCGCTCCTCCGCAACGCCGCCCGTGTCCGGCGCATGGGGGTCGATGCAGCGCAAGTAGTGTACGAGTAGAATCATGGGGGTCTCCGCAGTGTGCTCCTGGACGGCCCGCAGCGCATCCGGGTGGCGCGCCAGAAGACTGTCCACCACGACGAGCTCTGCGTCCGGCAGGTTCAGGTCCGGGGCCGGACGTGTGTCCGGCGCCCACGTCTTTGCTCGGACCGTTGTCTCGGGACGCAGCCCCGCCACCATCCGCCGGTTGAACACGTTGCCGCCGGTCTGCAGGTCGTGGATGTCGGGGACCAGGAAGACGATCGGTTTGTCCTCCGGTTCGTTCGTCACGGGACTCATAGCAGTAGGAACTCGCATTGGGGGATTGTGGGCGCGGACAACTCCCGTCGTTGCTCTCCGTTAAGGGAGCACATAAGCACGACACGTTCGTTCTTCTCATCTGCACTTTTTCCTCCATGGCCGGACACACGCGCAAGTGGGCAAAGGTCAAGCGCAAGAAGAAAAAGGACGACCGGCGCAAGTCGAAGGTGTGGGCGCGGCTATCGCAGGAGATTGAGAAGGCCGCCCGGGAAGGAGGGGGCGACCCGGACACGAACGTCGCCCTCTCACAGGCCCTGGAGCGGGCCCGCGAGGAAGACATGGCGAAGGACACGATTGAGCGAGCCATCAAGCGGGGCACGGGAGACCTAGAGGAAGAGGGCCGCGAGAAGGTGACCTATGAGGGCTACGCTCCCCACGGTGTGGCCGTCTTCGTGGAGGGGGAGACGGAGAACATCAATCGTACCGTGAAGGACCTCCGCAACCTGTTCTCCGACCACGGCGGCAACCTCGGCAAGGACGGCTCCGTCGCGTACCTGTTCGGGCAAAAAGGGCGATTCGAAATCCCCACCGACGCCACGGACGAGATGACGCTCTTCGAGGTCGCCGTGGAGGCCGGTGCGGAGGAGGTCGACGAGACCGACGAAACGTACGTCGTTACCACCGACCGGGATGCCTTCGCCGACGTGGGCGAGGCCCTCGACGAGGCCGGAATTCCCATGGACGCGAACGACCTCGTGCGCGCCCCGACCACGACCGTCGCCCTGGCCCCCGACGAGCGCGACGCGGTAAGGGGGCTGATCGAAAAGATCAACGACCTCCGGGACGTGGAAGCCGTCTACACCACTCTGGAGATCGACGGCGCCCCGCTGGCGCTCGGCGTCGACGTGGACTCCCCCGCTGGACATTGACCCCGATGCGGGCCATCTTGGGGGTCCGCCTTTCTCCTGCTCCATCTTGCAGACCGATGATTATTCTCGGCGTTGACCCCGGCTCCCGCGCCACCGGCTACGGCCTCGTTGACCAGTCCGGCGGCGGTGAGCACCTCGTGGCCGCCGACACGATCCGTCTCGGGAGCACCGACGATCATCCCTCCCGCCTGAAGCACATTTACGACGCGCTCGTCGATGTCATCGACGCGCACGGCCCCGACGAGTTTGCGGTGGAGATGCCGGTGTACGGCCAAAACCCCCAGTCCATGCTGAAGCTGGGGCGGGCCCAGGCCGCCGCGATGATGGCGGCCCTCAACCGCGACCTGCCCGTGGCTCAGTACACGCCGAAGGAGGTAAAAAAGTCCGTGACAGGCAACGGCAATGCCTCGAAGAAGCAGGTCGGGTTTATGATCGAGTCGATCCTCTCCGCCGAGGCGGAGACCTTTACCCACGACACCTCCGATGCCCTCGCCATTGCGTTGTGCCATGGCAACCGCGACGCGCACGACGACGGCGACTCCTACACCGGATGGGCCAGCTTCGTCGACGCCAACCCCGACCGCGTGTCGGAATGATGGCGTAGGCGATGGGGGACGCCTCCCTTCCCTCCCACCCCGCGAATGCCCTAGCGGTACCCTTTTTCTTTGTCCCGCACCCGAACCGCCCGTTCTACCTCGTCGGTGTCGAGTTGACCGCCGCTCAACTCGTGGGCGAGCTCGGCAATCCGCTCTACCTTCTTGGGGGCCTGCCGCCACTCTGGATGGGCCTGGTCGATGAGGCTGATGAGGATGCGAACATACGGGTATCGATCCTCCCGCGAGTCCAGCTCGGCGATCGACTGTGCGAAAAGCTCAGCGTTTCGGCCCACCTGTCGGTCGACCATCGTAGAATCATAGCGCATAATGGAGAGCCGTCAAACCAAAGCCATTGAGGATTCCTCCTCCCATTCTTACTTCCGATAGTGTCGTTCTCTACCCGGGATGAAGGGACTGCCACCAACGTGCCCCCCGGCCGAGAGTTGCCTCTGCCATCGGTCCGCTTCTCTCGGCGTCCGGACTCACCCCGATGGTTTCACTTCTTTAACAGACGGCAGAATGTGCACCAAGGGGGCCGGGCGAACTTGGCCTCACACGTTTCGTACGTGGTACTGGTATCTTCCAGGCCCCGCAGTACCATGAGCAACCGCTCCGACGAGTCCTCCACCCCATATCAGCTTGATCGCCTCCAGGAGGTGCCCGCCTTTCACCGGGACGCCCGCCGGGACGGCCGATTGTCCGAGGGACAACTGGTCTACTACGGCCCCCAGCCCTCGTACTACGGCATCGGCGAAGTGAAGCGCATCAACGGTTCCGACATCGCTGTGGATTTCCGCGGCACCGGGCTCTTCAACGTCCACGAGGAGATTATTGAGCAGCGCTACCTCATCGGCATCCCCCCGGACAAGATGGCGGAGCTGTAGCCTCTCTTTTGGGCCCTGGGAATCAAGGAGTCGTCCGCTAAGCGGTTCGTCGTCCCGCTCAACACGTCTTTCTCCCGTCCGGCACATCGTCGCTCTCGGCGGTTTCTTTTGCTCCCCGCACCCTCTTTCTTTGTGGGGAGCTTGTGTCCCGGCGTCTCCCAACCTTGCCTCTCCATGGCACACCTAGAGGTATCTCGCGTGACGAAGCGCTACGGCAATACCGTAGCGGTCGACGACGTGTCGTTCTCGGCCGAGCCCGGCCGCATCCTTGGCCTTCTCGGCCCCAACGGGGCCGGCAAGACCTCAACGATTCGGATGATCACCTACATCGCCGTGCCGGACGCCGGTGCGGTCCGCTACGACGGGCGCACCGTCGGGACCTGGAGCCAGCGGCGGATGGGCTACCTGCCCGAAGAGTCGGGGCTCTACAAGCGCCTCGGCGTCAAGGAGCAGCTCGTCTATCTCGGCACCCTGAAGGGGCTCTCCAAAGACACGGCCGCCGACCGGGCCGACTACTGGCTCGACCGCTTCGACGCCACCGACTGGGCCGACATGACGACCGAGGAGCTGTCGAAGGGCATGCAGCAGAAAATCCAGTTCATCGCTACGCTTTTGCATGACCCGTCGCTTCTCATCTTCGACGAGCCCTTCAGTGGCCTCGACCCCATCAACGCCGACCTTCTGCGCGACATCATCCTGGAGCTGCGCCGCGACGACCGCACGATCCTGTTTGCCTCCCATCGCATGGAACAGGTCGAGCAGCTCTGTGACGACATCTGCCTGATGGCCGAGGGAGACGTGGTGCTCCAGGGCCCGCTCCGCGACGTCAAGGCACAGTTTGGACAGAACACGCTCGTCCTCGAGTTCGACGGCGATGATGCCTTCATCGACGAGCTCGTGGCGGCCGGGCAGGTGCGCGTCAACACCCGCAGTGCCCACCGTGCTGAGCTCACCCTGGCCGACGGCGCCGACGCCCGTCAGGTACTCGACCGTGCGCTCGACCGCACCGACGAGCTTTACCGCTACGAACGCGTGGCCCCACCGCTGAATGAGATTTTCGTCGAGGTGGTGGGCGAGGCCGAGGCTCAGCGCATGCGGGAGGAAGCGGCCGCGGGTGCCGCCTGACCGCCTCCGTACCGAGCCGTCTCGAGTTCCTCAAATTCAGCCCACGGTCCTCGAATGTCGTTCCACAAGATCTGGCTCATTCTTCGCAGTGAGTTCTGGCGTCGCGTCCGGTCGAAGGCGTTCGTGCTCGCCACGCTCCTGGTGCCATTCGGGGCCATTCTGTTGTTCGCGGCGCCCGCCCTGTTTGGGTACCTCGCCGACCAGACCGACGAGCAAACGGTCGCCGTCGTGGACGAGACTGGCCAGCTTGCCGACTCGCTCATGGCCGCAAGCGGAGAGAGCCTCACCTTTCGCTCCGTCGATGCCCCGACGGACTCGGTGCGAAGCGCCGTGCGGCGCGGCCAGTACGACGGGTACCTGCGGCTGCCCGCGTCGCTGCTAGAGGGCACGGGGGAGGCCACTTACTACTCAGTGGAGGGCGGGGGGCTCACCCTTCGGTCGGACCTCGACACGCGGGTCAATCGGGTGGTGCGGCGGCAGCGTCTCGCGACGGCCGGCGCCTCTGCGGACGTGCTGTCCATCGTGGACTCGGACGTGGGGCTCGCCACACGCAAGCTGAGCGAGGACGAGGGCACTACGGACGACTCCACCCTCGCCTACACCGCCATCGGCTACGTGATGGCGTTCATCATCTATTTTGCCGTCTTCATCTACGGCCAGTACGTGATGCAAGGGGTCATTGAGGAAAAGAGCAGCCGGGTCGTCGAGGTCATCGTCTCGTCGGTTCGTCCATTCGAGCTGCTGATGGGCAAGGTGCTCGGCATCGGGGCCATGGGCCTGACCCAGATGGTGACGTGGGCCGCGCTTGCAACGGGCGGCATGGCGGCGATTGGGCCCGTGCTGGCACTCTTTTTTGCCCCGTCCGACCTAGGCGTCTCTCCGGGGGCCTCCCCGGACGCGATGCGGGAGGCGGCCGGAATTTCAGTCCCCACAATCCCCCTCGATCTCGTCGTCTGGTTTATCCTGTTCTTCGTCGGCGGCTTCCTCCTGTACGCCTCCCTCTTTGCCGCCGTGGGCTCGGCCGTCGAGCAACAGCAGGACGCGCAGAACCTCCTGCTGCCGGTCATGACACCGCTCATCCTGCCGGTTCTCTTTCTCGTCTTTGTCATCGAGAGCCCGAACGCAACGGTGTCGATCGTCACGTCGATCATCCCGTTTTTCTCCCCTATTCTCATGGTGCTGCGCCTCGCCATCACCTCCGTCCCGCTGTGGGAGGTCGCCACGGCGTTCGTCCTGCTGGTGGGCACCTTCGTCGGGATGATTTGGGTCGCTGGGCGCATCTACCGGGTCGGCATTCTCTCCTACGGCAAGACCCCGAGCCTGCGCGAGATCGCGCAGTGGGCCATGTACCGGTAGCCGAACGGCCCCACTGGCTTTTCATCCGGGATTTGTGGGGTTTTCGGCTTCCAGACTCTGATTAAGGGCGCTCACGGCGATCTTTCTGCTGGCCCGTGCATTTCAAAGGTGTTCCCTTACAGGAACAAACGCCCGCTCTCCGGCACATCCACGGAGCGCCGGGCGACCCGTCCTTGCTCTCGCCCTCTCAGCGCACCTCCTTTGCCGCTTATGGACACCACACTCTCGAAGGCTTCTCCGGTCGAGTACGAATTGGACCTCCACGCTACGGCCGATGACCTGGAACCGAAGCTCAAGGAGGCCCTGGACGCCCAGCGCAAGAACATGGACGTGCAGGGGTTCCGCAAGGGGAAGGTGCCCCTCGGACTCGTCAAGAAAATGCACGGCGAGGCGATTGGCTACCGTGTGGCCGAGCAGTTTGTCCAGGAGGCCTTCGAAGAGGAGGTTGAGGAGACCGACGAGATCGAGCCGCTCGGCCAGCCGACGCTGGTGGACCTCAACTACGAGCTCGACGCAGACCTGCAGGCCACCCTTCGGTTCGGCGTCCGGCCCGAGGTGGAGCTGGAGGACTTCTCGTCGGTCGAGATCACAATGCTCGACCCCGAGATTACCGAGGAGGATGTGGAGGACGAAATCGAGCGTCTCCAGAAGGAGGAGGCCGACCTGCTGCCGCTGGAAGAAGAGGCCGCTGAAGACACCGACTACGTGAACGTCGACCTTCAGCGCATCGACCCGGACACGGATACCCCCATCATCGGGGACAAGGACGAAGACCTCACCTTCTTCCTCGATGACGACCGCCTCAAGGAGGAACTCCGCCAGGCCCTCGTGGGACGAAAGGCAGGGGATACATTTCGCGTAGAGTTGCCGCAGGAGCACCCGGCCCACGAGCACGGAGGCCCTGGGCATCAGCACGAGCACGACGGAGACGGCGAAGACCGCCTCTACGAAGTGACGGTCAACGACGTGAAGCGTCGCGACCTACCGCCACTGGACGCGGAGTTTGTGCGCCGCGTTACCGAGGGGGAGTTCGACGACCTGGATGCCTTCCGCGACGACATCCGCGAACGCCTGCAGGAGGCCTGGGACGAGCGGGCCCGTGAGATGGCGCAGGGCGAGGTGATCGACAAGATGCTGGAGCTTCACCCTGTCCCCGTTCCCGAATCGGTCATCGAGGGCTACCTCGACTCGTTCGTCAAGCAGGTGGAAGAGGAGAACGACGGCGAGCTGCCCGAGGACTTTGACGAGGAGCACTTTCGCCAGCGCAACCGCCGCGACGCCGAGGACCAGGGCCGCTGGATGCTCATCCGGGACCAGATTGTGGAGGAGGAGGATCTGGAGGTTTCCAACGAGGAGATCCAGGCGTTCTTCGCTGAACAGTCCGGGGGCGAAGAGCAGGTAACTGCCCAGCAGATCGAGCAGTTCTACCAGACCATGCCGCAGATGATGGAAAAGGTGGAGCAGCAGATTCTTAGTGACAAGGTGTACGACTTTCTGTTCGACCGCCTCGACGTGCAGTCCAAGAGCCGCGAGGAGTTCGAAGACGAGATGCAGCAACAGCAGCAACCGCAGGGGCAGCGCATGGCGCCGTAGCCGTACTTTTCCCTTCCCGTAACGCCCGCGGAGGGGAACCACCGCCCCGAAATTTGGGTTCGATACAGTCCGTTTTTGAGTTCTTTAGGAACGTCTACCGACCCTATGGTTGATGACTTTGTCAAGTTCAGTAGAGGCCTGACGTCTCTTCCCAGCGGCATCTACGATGGGGACCTGAGCGACCAGCCCATGTCGGGGCTCGTGCCCATGGTCGTAGAGCAGACGACGCGGGGCGAGCGTGCCTACGACATCTTCAGTCGCCTGCTGAAGGAGCGAATCGTCTTCATCGGCACGCCGATCAACGATCAGATTGCTAACCTGACGGTCGCGCAGCTCCTCTATCTGGCGAGCGAGAGCTCTGAGCAGCCCATTAACATCTACATCAACTCGCCGGGCGGGGTCATCTACAGCGGCCTCGGCGTCTACGACACGATGCAGTACATCGGTGCTCCGGTGTCGACCATCTGCGTGGGCCTGGCGGCCTCGATGGGATCGGTGCTGCTCGCAGCCGGCGAGGACGGAGAGCGCGCGTGCCTCCCCAACTCCCGCGTCATGATCCACCAGCCGATGGGCGGGGCCGAAGGTCAGGCCTCCGACATTGAGATCCAGGCACAGGAGATCATGTGGCTCAAGGAGCGCCTCTACGAGATCCTGGCCCTCCACACCGGTCAAGACATCGATCAGATCGAGGCAGACGCCGACCGAAACTACTGGATGAGCGCAGAGGAGGCCGAGGAGTACGGCCTCGTGGACAACGTTCTGAACCCTGACAACCTGAACGGCCTGAAGTCCATCCAGCCCAACGGCGAGACAGCGGACGATTCTGAGGACGACGCGTAGTCGCCCTCCTCTTTCTGCCCTGAGCATCATGGCGACGGTCCCAACTGGGGGCGTCGCCCTTTTTATTTCTATCGGGCCCCGCGGCGGAGGCTACCACAACAAAAAAGAGGCGCTGGCCTGGGGGGAGGGAGGAGGAAGGCCAGCGCCTCAAAAAGGCGTCGTGACGTACCGCGTACGGGATTCGAACCCGTGCTACCGGCGTGAGAGGCCGGCGTCCTAGACCCCTAGACGAACGCGGCAGGTCGTGTCTATAAATGCACACAAACGTACCTTAGGGCTCGCTCCAGGTTTCGCGTTCATGGAAATTCAACCCCGGTTAGGGACCTCTTCTCCGCGTCTGCCCCCCTAACGCGCCGCCTGTCCTGCATGCGTCAGGCCGTGCTTTTGCCCGGCGTTTCGAGAAACATGTCCGTGCGGGGGGACGTGCATCCACCGGTCGCTGGATACCCCCCACTCCAAGCACCCATTCCTCAGCATGCTCCGGCGTCCCCCTGCTCGTTAGCCAGCACTGCTCTTCTCTTCGCACTCACCCGACCGACTGCACTGTGATCATGCGCCTCCCGACCCCCTCACGCCTTCTGCCGGCCGTTGCGCTTCCCGCCCTCCTTCTTTTATTGGCTGGGTGCGGGGGGGAGAGCGGAACCAGTTCCGAGACCGCGGACGTGCCCTACCAGATGGGCACTCCCGTTTCCGACTCCACTGTGGCCCTCGTCGTATCGTCCGAGTATGGCGCCGACACCCTCTCGGCCCAGCGCTACCAGCAGCAGGTGCGGATGTCGATGAAACGCCAGGCTCCCGGTCAGCAGTCCGAGGATCAGATGCAGGAGACGCACCGCCAGCTCATTCGCGGCTTCGCGCGTCAGCACGCCCTCCGGGGAGAAGCCAAGGCCCAGGATGTTGAGGCCGACCCCGCGCAGGTGAACGCACGCCTCGAGAAGCTCAAGCAACGGTACGGAAGTGAGGAGCAGTTTCAGAAACAACTGGCCCGCAATAACATGACGGTCGACTCGGTCCGGAGCCTGCTGGCCGATCGGTTTCGTCAACAGCAGTTGCAGCGGCAGATGGCCGAGAACTATGAGGAGCCGTCCTCCGACGACGTCACGGCGTACAGCGAGAAGAACCGGCGCATCCGGGCCCAGCACATTCTGATTAAGGCAGGCGAGAATGCCCCTGAGTCGGAGGTCGACTCGGCCCGACAGGCCACGGCGGCCCTCGTGGACAGTGCCCAGATGGACAATGTCGACTTTGCCGAGCTGGCCCGGCGTCACAGCCAAGGCCCGTCCGCTCAGAAAGGCGGCGACCTTGGTTTCTTTACCCGAGACCGGATGGTCGATGAGTTTGCCGAGGCGGCCTACGCCCTCTCCGACTCCGGCGATGTCGCCCCCGAACCAGTGCGCACGCGGTTTGGGTTCCACGTCATCCGCCTAACCAACGCCGGGCAACCAATGGATACGACCAAAGCGCGAAAGCAAATGACGAAGGAGCGCCGGCAGCAGGCCGTCGAGGACCAGATTAATGCGCTGTTGAAGGACGTGACCGTGCGGACCAACACGGATGTCGTCAGCGCCGGGCTGCGCGAGTAAGGGGCTCGCCCGACTGCAGGGGCTAAGGTGCAGGTCTGGACACGCGGTCGTTCACTCCCTACGGATCATCTCAACGTGGGGAATGCCAACCTCCTCAAAGGTCCGGCCCGTCGATTCGAAGCCCAGGTCCTCGTACCAGTCCTGTAGATGCGCCTGGGCATGAACGAGGAACGCGTCAAAGCCGGCGCGGCGGGCATCGTCGAGGACCGTCCGGACGAGCCTCGTGCCGTGCCCCTGCCCGCGGTGGCCACGCAGAACGGCGAAACGCTCAAGCTTGGCGACGATCTCCTCGTCGTACGCCACCGTACGCCACCGCGCCGTGGCGACGGCCTCCCCTTCGACCCACCCCAGCACGTGCCGGCTCGTCGCGTCGTGCCCGTCCCACTCTTCATCGGGGGGACACTCCTGTTCTTCCACAAACACCTGCGTACGAATAGCGCGGGCCTTCTCCCAGTCCGCGTCGCGCTGTACAGGGGTCACGTTCATCGAGGCCATCGGACACCGGTCATTTCGCAAGAGACATTCTGCAGAAGACACGCACGCTGCGGGCAGATGCTCCGCGCTGCCTACGTGCCTTCGCCTTGATCTCTCCTACACGCCTGCACAGCATCATGCCTTCTTCCACCGACGCCTGGGGCCTCTGGGAAGACCGCTTCACGACCTTTCTCGACGCCCAGGCCTCCGACGCCGACGCGGCCCACGACCGTGCTCACGTTGAGCGTGTCGTGACGACGGCCCGTCGCCTGGCCCAGGACGAGACGGCCCAGATGGACGTCGTCGTGCCCGCCGCCTGGCTGCACGACTGCGTGGTCCTGCCGAAGGATGCCCCCGACCGTGCCGAAGCCGCCCGGCGCGCGGCGGACGCGGCCCGCGACTTTCTCGCGGACGAGGGGTATCCCGAACAGTGGATCCCCGACATCGAGCACGCCGTCGCCGCCCACAGCTACTCGGGCGACACCGAGCCCGAAACTGTCGAGGCGAAGGTTGTCCAGGACGCCGACCGGCTCGATGCCCTCGGGGCCATCGGCATCGCACGCTGCTTCACCGTGGGCGGGGCGCTGGACCGGTCGCTCTACAACCCCGACGACCCGTTCTGTGACGACCGCGATCCCGACGACGACACGTATACGCTCGACCACTTCTACGCCAAACTGCTACGCCTTCCCGAGACGATGCAAACCGAGGCGGGACACACCGAGGCCAAACGGCGTGCAGCGTACATGCGGTCGTACCTGAACCGGCTCGACGACGAGATCAGTGCGGCCTGAACCGATGCATTCTCTCGACACTGTGCATTTCTACTCGGTCGGGCTGTCTTGCATCCATCCCCGAACGGCGCTGAAGAAACTCCCCCCTTGCTGCGTCGATTCCAGAGCACGGATCGGATACATACATCTTCTAATCTCCCTTTTTCCTTATGGAATCGATTGAGAATCGCGTTGCCCAGGGCGAAATCGAGGTCTACAACCTGGCCGACCTCTGGGACGATCGACCCGTCACGGAGCTCGACATCAGCACGTTTCTCGTGGAGGGACTGATGTTGAAAGAGAAGGAGTTCCGGTCGGAGGTCGACGCACACGACTGGTCTCAGTACGCGGGCGAGCATGTCGCCCTGTACTGCTCGACGGACGCCATCGTGCCAACCTGGGGGTACATGCTGATCGCGTCGGAGCTTCGCGACATCGCGCAGTCCACCACCTTCGGCCGGGCCGACGACCTCCGGCGCGAATACTACGTGGCGGCGCTTGACGCGGAAGACTGGTCGGCCTACGAAGACAAGCCGGTCGTCATTAAGGGCTGTGGGGACGACGTGGTGCCGGAGATGGCCTATGTCCATGCCACACAGAAGATGCAGGGCGTGGCCCGCAAGCTGATGTACGGAGAGCCCTGCTCGTCCGTCCCCCTCTGGCGCCGGCCCCAAAAAGACGAGCCCAAGCCCGACGCCGAAGCCGTGGGCGTGAAGAAGCCGGACCTTCCCACCCCAAACGCGTAGACCATTGCCCCCTTCCCAAGGCCTCAGTCGCCCCACCCGAGGCATCCTCATTACCGCCTCGCCCGGACAACACACCCATCATGGACCTTGACCTGTCGAGCCAGACCATTCTCGTAACGGGGGCGAGCCGAGGCATCGGTCGGGCCACCGCCGAGGCCCTCGCCGAGACCGGGGCCACCGTGGCCGTCCACTACGGCCGGAGCGAAGACGCCGCAGCGGAGGTCGTAGAGGCCTGTGGTCGCGGCGCCCGCGCCTTCCAGGCCGACCTGTCGGCGCTGGAGGCGACGGACGCTCTGATCGAGCGCGTAGTCGATGCCTACGGGCAGCTCGACGCCCTGGTGCTCAACGCCGGCGTGGCCATTCCCACGCCTCTGGACGACGACACCCAGTCTTGGAGCAGCGCGTGGGCCAAAACGATGAACGTCAATCTCCGGGCCCCCGAACTGCTGTGTCGGCACGCCCTCAACCACTTCCGGTCCCGCTCGCCCTCCGACGGCCGCATCATCAGCGTGGCCTCGCGGGCGGCCTTCCGGGGCGATACGCCCGATTACATGACGTACGCGGCCTCAAAGGCCGGTCTGGTTGCGCTCACGCGTTCCATCGCCCGCGAATTTGGGGAGGACGAGATCAAGGCCTTCACGCTCGCGCCCGGCTTCACACGCACCGACATGGCACAGGACTTCATCGACGAGTACGGGGAGGCCCATGCCACGAGCGACCTTGCGCTCAACGAACTCACTGAGCCCGCGGACGTGGCCTCGGTCGTCGTTTTTCTCGCCAGCGGACACGCGGACCACGCCACCGGCACCACCATCGACGTCAACGCCGGCAGCTACGTCCACTAACCGACGCATCCGCCCTTCTCTCCCTTCGTCGTCGGTCTCGCTGGAAGTCTTCGTCGACACTCAGCCGGGACCTGCGGAGGCGACTACGCCTCTCCAATTCGCTTTAGAAAGCCGTCCACGACCGCGTTGAACGCCTCCGGGCGCTCGACCGGCAGTGCATGCCGGGCATCGCGCACGACAGCAAGCTCGGCCCGCGGCATCCGTGCCTTCATCTTCCTCTTTTTCGCCACTGGGGTATAGTCCTCATCCGAGGACACAAGTAGCGTGGGCACATCGATGCGGTGGAGGCGATCCGCAACGCTCCACCGCATGATCGCATCCATGGACCAGAGATAGGCCTGTTTGTCGTTTCCGGCCCAGCGCTCGACGAGCGTGCGGCGAAGCGCCTCCTGGCCCGGTTTCACGAACAGCTGGCGGGCGAGCAACTGCCCAACGCGCCGCATGCCGAGCGCCTGTACCGCCAGCCGACGCGAGACATAGAACCACACGTCACGCCACGAGTGGAGCCGCATGTCGGCGACACTGTTGACCACGACAAGGCCACGAAGAAGTCGTGGGGCACCGGCGGCTAGTTCGAGGGCAACCATGCCTCCCATGGACAGGCCCACCACGTGTGCAGGCCCCTCCGCATGCTTGCGCAGAAGCACGGCGACCTCCCTCGCAAACTGGGCGATGGAATACGGCCCCTCGCCCCGCCCAGAACGCCCATGGCCCCGCAGGTCGACCCGGAGAACACGGTAGCGATCGGCGAAGTCGTCGACCTGTGCGGCCCAGTCGCGACCGCTCGACCCCAGACCGTGCACGAACAGGAGAGGGGCTCCCCGTCCCCGATCGGTGTAGTAAAGACGTGTGCCGTCGGCGGTGTAGTGGGGCATACGAAGTGCGGAACGTCTGCAGGAGACCAAGCAGACGAAGCCTCTGGAACGAGGTTCGTTTCGTCTGGGGGCCCTCGGCGGGCCCACCGCCTCGACGCACCTTGCGTTCCGATTCCGGCACCGCTGGACAGGGGAAGCCTCAGGCACGTTCCGCCATGCATGTAGCGTGTGTCCGGCGGACCCTGCGGCCCGAACAGCGCCGGACGGGCCGTCCAGTTTCAGTTCTTCGATTTGCTCTGCTGGCCCATTGTACGGACCACCGGGATCAATTTGTAACGCGGTGCGTCAAAATAAGTGAGTAAATTGATGCATTGCGTTACAAACGGCCTGTTGCCCCTGCCTATGGCTCGACGGATTAAGCGCTACGATAACCGCAAGCTGTACGACACCGAAACGAGTGAGTACGTGTCGTTGGGCGACATTGCCGAGCTTGTCCGACAGGGCAATACCGTGGAGGTCGTAGACAAGGCGACCGGTGAAGACATTACGGCCCAGACGCTTACCCAGATCATCCTGGAAGAGGGAAAGAAGGGCTCGCCCGTCATCCCATCTGGCCTGCTCCACACGTTGCTGCGCCGTAGCAGCAAGGCCCTCGACACCGGACTCGACCAAATTCGATCGACGGTCGACGGTCTGGTGGAACGCTCGCTGGGACAACTCAAGCAGGTCGTGCAGGGTCCTCGGCGGCAAGAACTCGACGACCTCCGACGGCAGCTGCGCCACCTGGAGCGCCGATTGTCTGTCTTGCTCGATGACCTAGACGATTCTCCGTCCGAGGCTTCGGACGGCCAGCGACACCCTCAGGGGATCTCTGAGCAGACGCCCGCCGCCGAGTCCCATTCCGCCTCCTCTCAGGACTGATTCCTCCCTCCACACGCTTCGTTCACAACTCATTTTTCCACGCCATGACGACTGAACACGACACCCCCGATTCCGAAAACCTACAGGACGAACTCACCGAGCGCGGCCGCGAGGTGTGGCTGGCCGGCCTCGGGGCCCTGGCCACAGTTGAGGAAGAAGGCACCAAGCTCTTCAATCGGCTCGTGGACCGGGGACAGGATTTTGAGGAGGACCGCCAGGCCAAGCTCGAAGAGGCGACCGAGAAGGTCCGCGAGCAGAGCGATGAGGCCCTCGCCCAACTCGAAGAGGCCGGCGAGGAAACACAGTCGATGCTCGCCGACTCTGTGAAGGCCGCCCTGGAGCGCTTTGGCGTTCCTACTCAAACGGAAGTCGATGACCTGGCAGACAAGGTGGATCACCTGTCCACACAGGTCGAGGAGCTTGCCAATCATCTCGCGGAGGACGAAGAGCCGTCCCCGGATCAGTCGTAGATCCGCTCATCGTCTGGTCTCGACCCTGCATTCTCGGGGGAAAGGGGCCCCTCCGCAGGGGGCTCCTCTCCTTCGACTAGTGCCTGGACGTGTTCGATGCTCTTTCGGAACCGCTTCCGTAAAGTGCAAGACGGCGGACCGGACCGTTTTTCCATCACCCACTCTGCCCGATGCCTTCATCCACTACCGGTTCCAGCACAGTTGGCCTCGCCTGTGCGGGCGGGGTCATTGAAGGTGCGCTCTACGAAATTGGGGCGCTGTGTGCCCTCGACGAAGCAATTGAGGGACGTCGCCTGCACGATCTAGACGTCTATGTCGGAGTGAGTTCAGGCAGTTTGATTGGGAGTATGCTGGCCAGCAACGTCTCTGCACGTGAGCTCAGCCGAGCCGTCGTCTCCGAGTCCACAGATCCGAGCCTCAACCTGGAGCCAGAAGCGCTCTTCCGTCCGGCCGTAGGCGAATACGCGGGCCGACTGAGGCGTCTTCCCGGGGCGTTCTTCTCTTCTCTACGGCACTACCTTCTCCATCCCGGTGACCTGTCTCTGCTCGGGCTTCTCGCGACGTTTGGGTCCCTGGTTCCCACGGGTCTTTTTACCAATGCCTCTCTCGAACGCTTCCTCGCCGAGGCCCTCTCTACCGGCGGACGCACCAACGACTTCCGTCGGCTGCAGCGAAAGCTGTACGTGGTGGCCATGAATCTCGACTCCGCCGACGTCACGGTCTTTGGCGAATCCGGCCACGACCATGTGCCCATCTCATCGGCCATCCAGGCGTCCACTGCACTTCCTGGCCTGTACACCCCCGTCGAAATCGACGGCCAGCACTACATTGACGGGGTGGCCCGCCGTACCGTGCACGCCAGTGTGGGGCTGGATGCCGGTGCCGATCTTCTTTTCTGTATCAACCCCATCGTGCCGATCAACATCCAGCTGAAGCAACATGCCGAGCGGTTGCTCGACCGCCGGACAAACGGTCAAGGAGCAACCCTCGCCGACCGCGGCCTTCCGACAGTATTGTCCCAGACGTTTCGGGCCATCGTGGACTCCCGCAAGCAGACCGGTTTCAAGAAGTACGAGCACACTCACCCCGACGCGGATCTCATTTTAATTGAGCCGGAATGCGACGACACGCACCTCTTCTTCTCCAACATCTTCAGCTTCAGGAATCGGCACGACATCTGCGAACACGCCTACCAGGCCACTCGCCGTCACCTGCGCTCCCGCGCGGACGAGCTCCAGCCCATTTTGGAGCGGCACGGTCTGTGGCTGCGACGCGACGTGCTCGACGCCCCGCACTCCCTCTATGACACCGGTCTTTCTAGACGCAGCCGCGAATCTCAGCGCGCCGAGTCTTCGATGACAGAGGTGCTCCGCGAGGCCGGCGAGACTCTCGACCGCCTCGATATTCTGCTCAACCGTCTGCACGACCGCGCAGAACCGCTCAACCGGCCGCCTTCGGAGCGTTCGTGAGCCCGACCTACCGGGCCCACACTGCTAGGCCCGTCCCGAGCACGAATAGGGGAATCGACAGCCACAGCGGGCCGCTCTGCACCACGGAAATCACCCCTCCGATAATGCAGGCACCGCCGATGACGCTGCTTCGAATCCCGGACAGGGGGTCACTCGTGGGCTGATCAGTCAGCGACTCCTCAAGGCGCGCCACCCCAGACGTCAGCAGCTGGGGTAGCTTCAGGGCCACGTCCACCAGTTCGGGGGCATTGCTTAACATCTCCGATCCCAGCGTCAGGGGGTTGAACCGCTCGCGGAAGATCCGTTGCACGTGGCGCCGCGACACCGACACCACGTCGAGATCCGGATCGAGGGTCCGGCCCACCCCCTCAAAGGTGACGAGGGCCTTCACCATGAGCGTCATCTCCACCGGAAAGAAGATTCGGTACTGTCCCCCTAGACTCAGCGACTGAAGGATCACCTGCGCGAGGCTGATCGAGCCTTGCTTGCTCCGCATCAGAAAGTGGCGGGCCATGTCCGAGACGGCCCGCCGAAATCCCTGCGGATCGCCTCCTTCTCCCACCCGCGCCATGTCGAGGAGGTAGCGGGCCGCATTTTCCACGTCCCCCCGTACCAGGGCGTAGTAGTAGTACAGCATGCGCCGCCGGATGTCGGCTCGGAAACGCCCGACCATCCCGAGGTCAATGAAGCCAATCTGGAGGTCCTCAGGGCGGTCTCCGGGCAGGATTTTCAGGTTGCCCGCGTGCAGATCGGCGTGAAAGAAGCCGTCCTTGTACAGCATCCGGATAACGGCGGAGGCGCCGAGGTCGATCACACGCTGCCGCTCGGCCTCGCTCAGTTCACGGACGGCCTGTGGTCCGGGACGGATGCCACCCAGATACTCCATCGTGAGCACATCGCTCGTGCTCAGTTCACGATGGACCTCCGGGAAGACCACTCCTGGGGCGTCCTGAAAGTTCGCGGCGAAGATCTCGGCGTGGTCGGCCTCGTAGTCGAAGTCAATCTCTCGCTTCGTGTAGGCCCCAAACTCTTCGATAATCTGTTTCGGCTGGTAGCGGGGCAGCAGCCACTGCAGAAACACCCCGAAAAACTCGAGGAGCTTCAGGTCGGACGTCACAACATCCCGGATGCCGGGCTTAATGACTTTCACGACGACATCCCGCCCGTCGTGCGTCGTGGCACGGTGCACCTGTGCAATGGACGCGGCGGCCAGCGGCTCCGGGTCGATCGACCGAAAGAGAGACTCTACAGGGTCTTCCAGCTCCCGCTCAATAATTGCCTTCACCTGCGCGAAGGGGATGGGCGGCAGGTGGTCCATCAAGCTATCGAGTTCCTCCGTGATCACTTCCGGAAGCAAATCCTCCCGGATGGCCATGATCTGTCCCAGTTTGGTAAACGTAGGACCAAGGATTTCCAAACGACGTCGCAGCTGCTCCGGAAAGGGACGATCCCGAAGGTCGCTGCGGACAAAAGGCTTCAGGATGCCCGCCAACATGCGCTTTCCCAACGACCGCATGCCCATCTTCTGTACGCGCGGCAAGGACCCGACGTAGGCGATGTGCCCTCCCATTAGCAATCCCGCCACATGCCGCCACACTGTAAAGAAACGCCAGAAGGCCCCTCGATAAGGCGCCAGCGGGTCAAAGTCCGTGAGGGGCGAGGACTGTGTACTGCCGTTTGGTGACGGGGGCACACTCATGTTGTCGGGAACGGAGGACTCCTTCCCCGCCGAAGACTCACCAGGGTCTTCGGCGGAAGCCTCCGCACGTCCCACGGCAGACCGGTCTTCTCCACTCGGGGCTACCTGTCCAGATGAAGAGCCCGATGGGGATCCGTTAGTGCGTTCCATGCCGGAAACTCAACTCGTAAGGAGGAAAACCTGCCCTAAGGCATATGAATGCTCCCGCTGTACAACGCGTAATGGCAACACTCCAAAATGGTTGGTTGCCAGACGCTACAGGGCCGACGTTCCTGACCGACCAGTAACCTCAAAAAAAAAGGGACGCCGTTGCAGCTGCAACGGCGTCCCTAGAGGGGAATCCTGGCAACGTCCTACTCTACCGGCCGAGGGCCAGTACCATCGGCGCTGCGGGACTTAACTTCTCTGTTCGAAATGGGAAGAGGTGTTGCCCCCACGCTATAATCACCAGGAAACTCAGTGCTGGTGCGTTCACCAGCGAATGTCTGACATAGTGGTAGATCTTATCGCACTCCCGATTGGAATCGGGATGCAAGCGTTGCGTTGTGCCCCCATGATGGCATGTGCAAAATAGGGGTGTTAAGCCTTATGGATAATTAGTACGGCTCGGCTGAGCGTATTGCTACGCTTACACCTGCCGCCTATCTACGTCCTCGTCTCGAACGATCCATTGGGAAGACCCAGTCTTGCGGAGGGCTTGGCGCTTAGATGCTTTCAGCGCTTATCCCTGCCGGACATAGCTACCCAGCGATGCGCCTGACGGCACAACTGGTACACTAGCGGTCCGTCCACTTCGGTCCTCTCGTACTAGAAGCAGATCCGCTCAAGTCTTCGACGCCCTCAGTAGATAGGGACCGACCTGTCTCACGACGGTCTGAACCCAGCTCGCGTGCCGCTTTAATGGGCGAACAGCCCAACCCTTGGGACCTTCTCCAGCCCCAGGATGCGACGAGCCGACATCGAGGTGCCAAACCTCCGCGTCGATATGAACTCTTGGCGGAGATAAGCCTGTTATCCCTGGCGTACCTTTTATTCTTTGAGCGACGACCCTTCCATTCAGAGTCGCCGGATCACTAAGTCCTGCTTTCGCACCTGCTCGACTAGTATGTCTCGCAGTTAAGCACCCTTTTGCCTTTATACTCAACGCATGATTACCGACCATGCTGAGGGTACCTTTGAAATCCTCCGTTACTGTTTTGGAGGAGACCGCCCCAGTCAAACTACCCGCCTGACAATGTCCCTCGACCGGATCACGGTCGCAGGTTAGACATCAATCAGAACAAGGGTGGTATTTCAGGGATGGCTCCACTGCGCCTAGCGACGCAGCTTCCATGCCTCCCACCTATTCTGCACATGTTCTGACTAATGGCAATGCCAAGGTGTAGTAAAGGTGCACAGGGTCTTTCCGTCCCACTGAGGGTAGCCGGCGTCTTCACCGGCACCACAATTTCACCGAGCTCGCGGTCGAGACAGTGCTCAGATCGTTGCACCATTCGTGCAGGTCGGAACTTACCCGACAAGGAATTTCGCTACCTTAGGACCGTTATAGTTACGGCCGCCGTTTACTGGGGCTTCAGTTGCGAGCTTCATGCCCAAAGGGCATTAACACGCTCCATTGACCTTCCAGCACCGGGCAGGTGTCAACCCCTATACGTCGTCTTGCGACTTAGCAGAGGTCTGTGTTTTTGTTAAACAGTCGTCTGAGCCTGGTCACTGCGACCCTCTTCCATTTTTTAGCAGAAAAGGGCGCCCCTTCTTCCGAAGTTACGGGGCTAGATTGCCGAATTCCTTGACCACGATTCACTCGAGCGCCTGAGGATACTCTCCTCGCCTACCTGTGTCGGTTTATGATACGGGCTCCCGAAGCAACGACCGATGGTTTTCTCGGTGGTTTACTAAGGGGCTCTATGAGTTTGCCTATCGGCTCCCTCTACTATCGCAGT
>NZ_CAMTTF010000005.1:57500-253559 GCF_947077765.1 Salinibacter grassmerensis
TCTCGGCGTTTCGTCCAACGCCAGGGCCGTGCCCCAGACACAAAGGTGCGTGCCGGCACCGAAATCCGTCTCTTTACGACCGACGACTCCACTGCAGTGCCCGAGCCGGACTCTATTGCGCAGGACACCACGGCCCGCAACTAGCACCGGAGGGAAAGTGACTCTTCAATCTTCCACGTACACCGCAAACTCTCCATCGGCCTCTACGACGACTTCTTCTTTGTGCTTCGTCTGGAGGCGGCGACCGGTAAAGTCCGGCTGGATGGGGTACTCCCGGTGCCCGCGGTCAACCAAGACGACGAGCTGAATGCTACGCGGGCGCCCGCATTGAAGAATAGCGTCGAGTGCGGCCCGCGCCGTACGGCCCGTAAACACGACGTCGTCGACGAGAATCACGTCCCGGCCCGTCACGTCCACGTCATGGGGCGCCGCCGCGGGGGGATCCAAGTCGGGCCGGTCGTCTCGAAAGGGCGTCACGTCGAGATCGTAGGGCTCCAGGGCGTTTCCTTCCACCTCCCCAATTTCGTCCGCCACCACCCGGGCCGGCGGGACGCCACTCCGTCGTATCCCAAACAGCTCAAGCGACTCGGCCCCGCGGTTGCGTTCGATAATCTCGTAGGCAAGGCGCCGGAGCGTGCGGCGGACTCGCTCCGGAGACATGATGCGCGTTCGACCCATGTGTTGGCTCGACGTGGTCGATTTGACAATGAAGGAGAAGGCGAAACACAACGGTTGTCCGTCTTGACTCGAAGGTACGACATGACGGGCCGAATGTCGAAGGCGAGGGATCAAACCGCGAAGGCCCCTTCTACCCACCCCACGAGCCCCCCCACGTCCTCTATTCCCTTGCGGATGCTTCCGGCATGGCCGCATCGAGCGCCTCGACCAACGCCTCGACGGATTGCGCCCCCATCACGGCATGTTCTTGGCCGAAGACGTAGCACGGCACGCCCGTGATGCCTTTTTGCTGTGCCCGGTGCTGTGCCTCGCGAACGGCATCGGCGCATTCGCTTCCCTCAATCAGCGACCGTGCCGCCTCAGCGTCATGGCCCGCGGCCGCGGCACAGTCTACGAGCACGCTGGGGACCGAGACGTTTCGGCCGTCCGAGAAGTATGCCCGAAACAGCGCAGTGGCCATCTCTCTTCCGGAGCTCTGATCCTGGGCCCAGAGAATGAGCCGGTGCGCATCGCTCGTATTCGGTGCCACGTCGATTGCCTCAAAATCGAACCTGAGCCCATCCGCTTCGCCCATTTCTCGAACTCGGTCAAACATCTGCTGCACGCGGCCCCAGTCGCCGAACTTTTCTTCGACCACGGAACGAAAGTCGCGCCCCTCGGGCGGCAGGCCCGGCTGGAGTTGGAAGGGACGCCAGCGGAGGGTCGCGTCGAGTTCGGGGCGCCGCTCGAGCGCCTGTTCCAATCGGGCGCGCCCCACGTAGCACCAGGGGCACGCGATGTCGGCGTAAACGTCAATGGTCATGGCAGCTGGGAAGTGAGGAGAGACGTATCAGTTGGCGGTGGGAGACAGGCGTTCAACGGCGGACGAGGTGGCGGCTCCAATGCCGGCGGCAGTGTTGCCTCCGATGGCGTATATGTGGCCCTCGAGGGCAGCCCCCGCAAGGCCGTGCCGCGGCGTCGGCATCGGGACATGTTGTGTCCAGGCGTCCGCGTCCGGGTCGTACGCCCATGTATGTTCGTACACGCCCCCACCCTCCGAGAAGTACTCCCCGCCGAAGACATAGAGCATGCCATCGAGCGCAGCCCCTGCCAGTCCCCCAGACGGCTGGGGCAGTGGACGCAATTCGGCCCACGTGTCCGTCGCCGGATCGTACCGCTCCACCGCCCCCAGGTTGGTGACCCCGCCGTCCGTCCGGCGTCCGGCCACGACATACATATGCCCGTCAATGACCGCCCCCGTGGCACTGCTCCGGCGCGTGGGGACCGGGCGCGCGTCGCTCCAGGCGTCAGCGCCGGGGTCGTACACCAGGTGGGCACGCGATGCCCCCTCCGACGCTCCGTCGTTAGGGTGAAGACTGCCCGTCATGAGGTGAACCCGCCCCTCCACCGCGAGCGCAACCGTCTCGCCAAGTGGCCTGGGCATCGTCCCGATGCGGGCCCACTGGTCCCCATCAAACGAGTACATATCGCGCCGGAACTGGAATCCGTCGCGCAGGGTCTTCCCCACAAACCCCCCGAACCCATACACCGTGCCGTTTGTCTCCGCGAGCACGATGTGATGGCGAGGAGACGGAAGGGCTGGCCCACGTGTCCACGTCTCCGTTGACGGATCGAAGAAGGCTGTTTCCTTCAGCGTCGTGAACCGGCGATTGCTATCGGCCCCGGAGCGAAGTCCGCCCGCGACTACAATCTGGCCGTTCCACGTCGTGCAGTAGACCTCCTGGGTTGCTCGGGGCAGAGGAGCGCCGGCCTCCCATTCGGCACGGCCGACCGCCGACAGTGCGCGTTCGGGGTACAGGGCGACAGTAGCGGCCCCCGCCGTACCAAGGGCAAGGAATCGGCGCCGGGAGAGGATCATGGAGAGCACACTCCGGATGGACGCAAGCACACGCGGGTCTCAGCAGGCGTATCCGGTGGCGCATCAGATGTTTTTGCTCCTTTCCCGTACACCCGCGGCAATAGACTCTTATTGCCCCGCCCCCCCAATTGCGTCGGGGCCAGATCGACGGAGAATCCGGGACCGAACCCGCCCCTTCTTCGTTGCTACGATCTCGAAACGCATTTGCAACGATCGGGGTACCGGTCGAGTCTTTCGACCGGCACTTTCGTTCTTCATTTGCTACTGTGACAGCCCTTTTCCAAGCGACCGTTGTACCCAATGACGCCCTACGAGTTTATACAGCGCTACGACCGTGAGGAGTACAACAGTGATCCCCGGCTGGTGGAGGGGGAGTTTTTCCCATCGGCCAAGCTCGGCGTGGAGTCGGGCGATACAGTAGGGGTCGTGCTCCTCAACCTGGGCGGCCCCGACGGCGAGGAGTCCGTGGAGCCGTTCCTCTACAATTTGTTCATGGACCCGGCGATCATCGACTTCTCGGAGGTCGTTTATTTTCAGGCGCGGGGCCGCGTGCGGCAGGCATTCTCCAAGGTCATCTCGTACTTCCGGTCCAAGTCGGTCGCGGAGGATTACAAGGAGATTAGCGACGACGGAGGCTCGCCCATCAATCCGCTCACCCGCGACCAGGCCGACAACCTGGAACAGACCCTCAACGAGCAGTACGCCGCGGAGACGGGCGCCACGTTTAAAACGTACATGGCGATGCGCTACTGGGAGCCGTTCAGCGAAGACGCGGCGGCGCAGATGCAGGAGGACGACGTCGACAAGGTCGTGCTGCTCCCCCTCTATCCCCAGTACTCCAAGACGACGACCGGGGCCTCGCTCGTATACTGGCATGAGCTGGAGAAGGCGGGCGAAATTCCGGCCTGGCCCACAACCTCGGTCTTCGAGTACGCCACGTACCCGAAGTACATCGAGGCACTGAGCGACCGAATCGACGAGGGCCTGGAGCGCTTCCCCGACGATGTGCGCGACGACGTGCACCTTCTCTTCAGCGCGCACGGCACGCCCCTCTCGGAAATGAAAGACCGGGAGGACCCGTACTGCTGTCTCGTCCACTCGACGGTCAAGCACCTGATGGAGCACCGCGGGTTCGACCACGACTTCAGCACGGCCTTCCAGAGCAAGGTCGGGCCCTCGGAGTGGTTGACGCCCGCGACGGACGACACGGTGGAGGAACTGGCCGAGGAGGACGAGAACGTGCTTGTCATCCCGGTGGCGTTCGTGACCGACCACATCGAGACGAGCTACGAGCTGGCCATCGAGATTCCGGAGGATCTCGAGGAAGAGGGCGCCCCGATCCCGGAGCACTACGAGGTCATGCCGGGCCTCAACAGCCACCCCAAGTTCATCGAGACGCTGGCGGACATGACGGCCGCTCAGCTTCAGTTGCCGAACGCGGAGACCCCGACGCCGGCCTCCGAGCGCCCCTGCTGCCAGGTTCAGAACCGCGACATCCGGTGCCACCAGTGTCAGCACGTGGCCGAGGCCACCGACTGGAGTGCCTCGGGAGAGGAGCAGGCGCGCGAATTGGAAACGGCGTAGGCTTCTGGGGGATCGTGGGCGGGCACAAGGGCTGCGGTGTCCCGGAGGGATGTGTCGGCTACTTGCTCGACTGACCCCCCAGGGACGGAAGAGCCTCGTGGGACGGCCATTCGGCCGGAGACGTGAGGCGCAGCGAGGCCGTCACGGCGCAGTGGTCGGACGGGGGACGGGGCGCGCCGCACCATCGCTTCGTGCCCACCACCTCGAAGAATTGAGGGGGATAGAAGATGTGGTCGATCTTTCGGGCAGGAGTGTCGGCCGGATAAGTGGCGCTCGCCGTGTCGGCCGAGGCGGTATTGACGGCCGAACGCAGGTCTGTGCCGTCCAGCACGTACTGCATCGTCGCATCCTTCGCTCCTGCCTGTCCAGTCTCCCCGTCGGACGAGAGGGAACTGTTGAAGTCGCCGAGCAGAAGCGCCGGGATGCCATTGCTGGCGAGGCGACGGTAGAGGTCGTTGACGATGCGGGCCTGTTTCTCGCGCGTTCCAACGTCAAAGGCTTCCAGGTGCACGTTGATGACCGCAAGCGGGTGGCCACCCACATCGACCACTCCGACCTGCGCCAGGCGGTCAAGATAGAACGCGTCCCGGAAGAACGGCTGCGACGGACGCGGAAGTGTCGTCCGGGCGTGCCGCCGCACGGGACGGTGGCTGAGGACGGCCTGTCCGGACAGGGTGCGCCCAAAATGCACGGCGGGCCGGCCGTACGGAAACGGCAGGTACCGCTCGTCCCAGTTCACGGCTTGTGCCGCGCCCGCGTACCCGAGACGCGCGGCGAGGGTGTCGAGCTGGTGGACGTGTGCGGCCCGAGCCCCTCCGAAGTCGATCTCTTGGAGGCCAACGATGTCGGGGGCCGCCTCTTGGAGGAAGCCAACGGCCTGGTCCATATTCGCGTAGAACAGGCTGTCGGGGCGCACCACCGGCTCGTTGTTTCTCATGCCCGAGAGGTAGCCGATGTTATAGGTCGTCACCGTGAGCGTGTCCGGCTGTGTCGTGTCGGGCTCCGCCGTGTAGGTTCGAACCTGCGCGAGTTCGTCCCCGGACAGCGCCCCGGAACTCGCCCAGACGAAAAACCCGGCGACGCCGAGGAGGACCCCGCCGACAACGAGTCCAACAATTTGAGCTGCTCGTTTCATCACTCTGACGTTGGCCAATGCGTATCGGATGGAATCGGGCCGGATCTGGACCTGCCGCTGACCTGCTTTTCCGCCCTCCACTCACCGGATGGGACGTGCTGAAGCGAACGCTCGTGACGCTGGGCCTCCTGCTTTTTGCCGTTGAGGGGCGGTCCGCACGAGCACAGTCTCCCCGGGCGGCACTGGAGTCGCTCACAGGCCACTGGAGAGGACCGTTTGTGGTGTATGCCCGCGACGGGGAACAGGTCGACTCCCTCTCGGCAGAACACCGATACCGATGGGAGGACGACGTGCAAGTGGGCGCCCAGGTGGATCGGTATCCGGACGGGCGTGTCGTCCGGAAGACAGCGCGCAATTACGTGACCGACGACGGGACGCTGATCTGTGAGGTCGACCCGCCCGACGGCGCGACCATCACGTATCGCGGCCAGGTGTCCGACGGGGCCATCGTCTGGCACCGGAAGACCGACACCGGGGTCGTCGAGAGTTTTCGGGAGCGCGTGGTCGATACGCCCACAGGCCCGGAGTACCGGATCGATGGCTTTGGTGTCTACCCGGACGAGGACGGGACGCGGAGCTATCTTCATTTTGTCGGACGGTATCGGGCCGTTCACCAGGATGTCTCGACGGACCGGGAGTAGTCTTGGGGGGGCGGGAGGACGGCAATGCGGACCCGCCGATTGCGGCGGCGCCCACGGGCCGTCGCGTTGGACGCGACCGGGTCCGTGGCTCCGTAGGCGAGGGCGGCAAACTGAGACGGGGCGAGGGCGCTGTGGGCAATGAGGTAGCGAACGACCGCCGTGGCCCGCGCCGCCGAGAGCTCCCAGTTCGATGCGAACCGTTCCTGTAGGTCTTCGCTCAAGGGCGTGTCGTCGGCATGCCCCTCGACCCGGACCGACCGCGTGGCGTAGGCCATTTCCAGGTGGCCAGTCATGGCCCGGAGCCGCTTTTTCCCCGCCGCCGTGAGGGTGGCCGTGCTGGACTCGAACAATGAGTCGGCCGGAAGCACGCGCACCGTGCGCCCTCCCTGCCGGCGTATCTGTGCCTCGTAGGTCCGGCGGTTCAGTCGGTCCTTTAGGACACGCAGGTCGCGGTAGTACTGCCCCGTCGCCACGTCGTCGCGGAACCTCAGTGAGTCCTCCACGCGACGAAGGCGGCTACGCAACGTGGCATTCTCGGCCCGGAGAGAGTCCAGGCGCGACGCGGGAGATGCCCCGGGAAGCTGTGTCGTGGCGCACCCGCCCAGCCCGGGGAGGACAGCAGCAAGACCAACGAAGAGAAGAAGAGAGCGCATCGGGGGGAGCGGCGGCGAGGCAGACCCGGACGTGACGCTACGAAGCGGAGGTAGTAGGCTTTTTCCCGGCGGCCGATGGGCTCCAGGCCAAGAGCGCGAGCACGGCCCCAAACCCGACCAGGGCGAGAAGCACGACCGCCCCGATCGGCTCACCGGCCTCGGGGGCCCGCAGGACACGTTCGGCCCCACCGTAGGGCCAGAGGGCCCGGAGCGCCCCGGCAATCAGGCCCACGAGCGCCGCCATCGTCGCGTCGTGGCGGTGCGTAAGAAGCAGGTCGAGCAGTTTCGCAAACGCGCCGATCCCTACGGCCGCCCCGGCACAGAACGTGAGCACGTACCCCCAATCGAGCGCATTGACCGCCTCGAGCGTGGGGGCGTAGATGCCCAGCGCCTCCAGCAAGAACGCCCCGCTCACGCCGGGAAGAATCATGGCACAGATTGCAACCATGGCCGAACAGAAGACCCGAATTAGGCTTGGGTCCGACACGGCAAGGGCAGGGAGGCTGGTCAAGAAAAACGCCCCGGCGGCACAGGCGAGGCCGATGCCCACCCGGACGCTCGTGACCCGCTCGATGCGACGGGCGGGGATCAGGAGCGACGCGGCCACGAGCCCAAAGAAGAGTCCCCGCATGGGCGCCGGGTACGCCTCCATCAGAGGGGGAATCACCCTCGCCCCCCCAAGAATGGCAACCACGATGCCGCCCAGGAGAGGCCCGATGAGACGCCACGGCACCGCCGTCCAGTGTTGCCAAGCAGCCGTACGGTCGAGGCGTAGTGCCGCTCCCCCAAACGACACCACCGAACTGAGCCCCCCTACCAACCGCTCGTAGATGCCGACGATGAGGGCCATCGTGCCACCGCTGACGCCCGGGATCACGTCGGCACCGCCCATCAGCACGCCGTACAACACGTAGCGGACGAAGGTGAACGGGGCGGTGGGCATGCAGGGGACGGGTGGATTCGGCAAGAAGCCGCAGGCGCGGACGCGGCGCTCGTTGCAACAATCCGGACAGGAGGGCTACGAATCGAGGTCAAGAAGCCGCCGGACGCGATCGTTGTCGTAAAGGGTGGGGTAGGCCTTCTGAAACTCCTCCTTCTTTGCGGGGTCGAGCTGAAAGGCCGTCTTAAGTGCCCGGATGCTTTCGTCCGCCCGCCCGAGCGCCAGAAGGGCCTTCGCCTGGCGGAAGTATGTATTGGCACTTTTCGGGTCGAGCTCCAGGGCCTGCCGGTACGCCTCCAACGCCTCCTCGGGCTGCTCCTTCTCCAAAAGCGTCTCGGCGTAGCCCGTCCAGGCATGCTCGTTCGATTCATCGAGCCGCACGGCGTGCTGGTAGGACTCCAGTGCTTCGTCGAGCTTCCCCAGCTTGTACGCACAGTCGGCCCGCGCCGTCCAGAACTTCGGCACGTTCGCGTCCAGGTTCACGGCGTAGCGGAAGCATTCGAGCGCCTCTTCCGGACGCTCGTCCGTGTCGAAGCAACAACCGAGACCGTACCACGCCTCCGGATAGTTCGATTTGAGGTCGAGCGTCTTCTCGTAGTAGGTGCGCGCTGCGCGGAGGTCGCCCTGCTCCTCGTATGCAAGCGCGAGGTTGTAGTAGGTCGCCGCGTCCGGGCCTTCGAGCTCCAGCACGCGCTCGTAGCTCTCGATGGCCGCCTCCAGGTCCCCCTGGTTCGCTTCCGCGTTGCCGCGATTGTAGTAGGCTGAGGCAAACTCATCGTGGATTGCAAGGGCCATGTCGTAGCTTTCTACCGCCTCCCCGAAGCGACCCAGCCGGTTGAGCACAATGCCCCGGTTGTACCAGGCATCCTTCGAGTACGGGTCGATGTCGAGGTGATTGTCGTACGCCTCCACGCTCTTCTCGTCTTCGCCGAGCCGGTCGTAGCAGTAGCCCAGCTCGTACCACACCTCCGGGTGCTCCGGATAGACGTCTGCACACCGTTCGAACGCTTCCACCGCCGCCTCCAGTTGCTCGTCCCGCTCCAGCGTGACCCCAAGGTTGAAGAGGGCCTCCCCGTGCAGCGGGTTAATTGAGAGCGCCTCGTCGTAGGCCTCCAAGGCCTCGTCCACCCGCCCCAGACTGTCGAGCGTAATTCCGAGATTAATGAGCGTCTCGGTGTCGGTCGGGTTCACGTCGAGGGCCTGTTCGTAGGCCTCCAGGGCCTCTTCCGGGCGGCCCAAGTTGTTCAGGAGAATGCCGCGCCGCATCCAGGCATCGGAGGTATAGGGGTGAAGCTCGATGAGGCGGTCGATGACCTCGAGGGCCCTCTCCATCTCTCCCTCCTCGAAGTAAAACGAAGCAATCTCTTCGAGGTCGCCGGAGTCGAAGTACGCGGACGGGTCATTTTCGTACGCGGCCACGAGATCTTCGAGGGGGTCCTCATGCGAGGAGTCCTCGGAGTCATCGAAGCCAAAGTCGAACGTGTTCATACCACACCAGTACGTGAGTAGGAAGTGTACACGGTCGTCACCGAATCGTCGTGCCGACGGCCACGGCCGACATCCGCTCCTAAAGTATAATGCCTCCGCGGAGGAACTTGCAAAGACGACGCCTGCGTGCTACGGCCGGTCGTCGTGGGACGGATGCCCGTTCGGACACGAAATCAATTCTCATGTCTTGGGGTCACGATGCTGCTTCTTACCTTCGAAGGCATTGACGGAAGCGGGAAGAGCACGCAGGCCCGTCGGCTCGACGAATACCTCCAGGAGCACGGGCACGAGACCCTTCTCGTCCGCGAGCCCGGGGGTACCGAGTTGTCTGAGCAGGTTCGCTCTGTTCTATTAGAGCCTGACTTAAACGTCCATCCGATGGCAGAGTTGCTTCTGTTCTCGGCCGCCCGGACGCAACTGGTTACTGAGCGCATCCGTCCGGCGTTGGAGGCGGGCCGGATTGTCATCTGCGACCGCTTCTACGACTCGACCACGGCCTATCAGGGGGCCGGCCGGAACGTCGCCGACCCGGAGTGGCTCCAGTCTTTTCACCACCGCGTGACGGACGGCCTCGTTCCCGACCGCACCTACCTCGTGGAAACCGACCCCGAGACCGCCCGTGCTCGGCGCACCGAAGATGACGCGGCCGGCGACCGCATGGAGGCCGAGGACACGGCGTTTTATCACCGCGTTGCGGCGGCCTACGATGCGCTCGCCGACGAGCACTCCGCCCGCATTCGTCGGCTCGATGGACACCGGTCCATCGACGCCCTGCACGCCGAAATTCGGCGTGACGTGGGCACGTTGCTGGACGGCACCCCCGGAACCCCCCATACCGCCACCGGTTCATCTGAAACGTGAGCAGGCCCGCTGCGTCGGGGACGCACCTGCTCTCTCAGCCCCACGATCTGACGTCCCCTTCTGCTGTCGAACACAGGCCCACCAGTGGCATGTCGACCCTTCCCCAACAGAAGATCGACGAGGTCCGCTCCATCTTCCAGGCCTTCCTCAAAAAGCGCAACAAGCGACAGACGCCCGAGCGCTTCGCCGTTCTGGAAGAGATCTACCAGACGGAAGACCACATCGACGCCGACGAGCTGTACGTCCGGCTGAAGCAGGACGGGACCGAGGTGAGCCGCGCCACGGTCTACAACACCCTAGAGCTACTGCTGGAGTGCGACCTCGTGGTGCGTCACCAGTTCGGGAAGAACCAGGCCAAGTACGAACGGGCCTACAGCTATTGGCAGCACGACCACCTCATCTGCATGGACTGCAACGAGCTGTTCGAGTTCTGCGACCCGCGGCTCCAGAGCATTCAGGAGATGGTGGCCGACATCTACGAGTTTGAGATCAAGCACCACTCGCTGAACATGTACGGCCACTGCATCCGCGAGAACTGCCCGAACCGAGCCGACGACTCGGACCGGGAAGAGGCGGACTCCGCCGACAAGACGACCGCAAAGAAGGCCGCGACGAACGAGGCAGAGTCGTAGAACACTCGTCACCGCTCCGAGCGAAACGTACCTCACCTGTTCAGGAACCATCTGTGGGCCCGCAGATGCCTACACCGCAGGCCCACCTCTTCTCCGTCGTCACGGTGCTTTTTCGTTCGGTCGGCCCCCGGCAGCCGACCTGATTCTCTTCCGGCACGTCGGCGCCACTCTCTGATGGAGGTCGGTACGGAGCGCGTCCTCGGAAGCTGTTTCGTCCACTTCCACCCGCTCAGCAAGAATCTGTCTGTTCCGAGCGGGAAAACGTCACCTCGTCGTCCGAGTCTACCGGCTCATCCTGCAGATTTACCGTCGCGAGGACGTACGGGGACGTGAGCACCTGCGAGACCGCACATGTGTCGTCCGGCATGGTCTCGGTGAACTCGACGCGCATCGTGCCCTCATCTTCGTTGGCCATCACCCGGTCAATGTCAACCGAATGCCCGCCGGTTGACCGTTCGCCCAGCACGATGCCCACGACCGCCTGCGTCTCAAAATCGACCTGAGGCGGATCCGGGGGCGTGTCCCCACCCGCGCTGTTCGAGCCTCCGTGCAGCTTCGCCCAGAAGGCAGCGAGGTCCTCTTCACTCCGGAGGACAACCCGCGTGCCCTCGACGATGTTGCTGTATCCCCCCTGGTCGATTTTCTCGGTATCCACGGTCCCGGTCGCGATCGTTTGCGTTTTCACTTTGGTGTCGAAGCCCGCCTCGTCGGTCGTATCGGGACCTACACTGTTGCATCCCCCCATCAGTAGGAAGAGCGTCCCCAAAACGAGAGGGGCTTTCAGGAAGGTCCACCGTCCAGTTCGAAGAGAACCATCGTGGTGCATGGCGGGAAGATCGTCAATTTAGGGAACGGGCTCGATTGTCTCTGTGCCTCCGTGTATTCTTACACGTCCCCTCCTCTCAACACACAGGTGGGGGATCTGCCAGCTTTTTTTGCCTCTGGCTCCGGCACGCATCCTACACTCGGCCCACCCTCGCGGACCTACACGCTTATGAATGGGATTTCTGTTCAGAGCCTCGTCGTCTCCCTCACGATCGTCGCGGCGGGATGCCTGGGGGCGTACCTACTGTATCATGCCATCCGGTGGCTGAGCCGACGAGCCGACCGCGGACGGTACCAGATCGACGGCATACTGCTCCGGATTTTCGGCCCTCCGATCAGCGTTCTGGTCGCCCTCGGCTCGGTGAACTACGCCCTGTATCGCCTTCCTCAGGTGCGCGAGCAGTTCAGCCAATGGGACGGTGCCCAGCGCGCCCTGTTCGTGCTCACGGGCACCTGGATCCTGGCCAGCCTGGTCAAAAACCTGGTCCGCGAATATGGACTGCCCCTTGCCCGCCGGACCGACACGGACGTCGACGAGCGTGTGGTGCGGCTGTTGGACCTGACGGCGATCTACGTGATCTGGATCGCGGGCCTTCTGATTGCGCTGCGCGAACTGGGCATTGAGGTAACTGCCTTTCTCGCCTCCCTGGGCATTGCCGGACTGGCCGTGGCCCTGGCCGCCAAGACGATCCTTTCAAATGTGCTCGCGGGCGTTACCCTTACGGCCGATCGGAATTTTCGGGTGGGGGACCGGATCGAGGTGGGTGATTACATCGGGGACGTGCTGGAGATCAACCTCCACAAGACCGTTATCCGCACCCGCAACAACGAGATCGTGATGATCCCCAACGACGTGCTGGGCAAAGAGATCATCGTCAACCACATGCTCCCCGAGCACAAAACCCGAATCGAATTGACGATTGGAGTGGCCTATGGAACGGACCTGGACCGGGCCACATCGCTTCTCCACGACATTCTTAGGGGGACCAACCGTGTTCTTCACACTCCAGCCCCGGAGGTCAATGTGGCGTCGCTCGGGGACAGCGCCATCGTCCTGCAGGTGCTTCTCTGGATCGACGCCCCCCGTGGAAAGCGGGCCGTCCGGGACGACGTGTATCGGCAGGCCCTATCCCGGTTTGCCGAGGCGGGCATCGACATTCCGCTTCCCCAGCGCGTGGTCCGGATCACCGAGGGGGCAGGGGATGCCCTCTGAGCCGCACAGGCGCACGCGTCGTCGCTCAGTCGCCGGCGGGGGCCGTCGGAAGCTCCACCTCCGCCCGGAAGTACTCCAACGTGCGGCGGAGGCCCTCCCGCCGGTCCACCTCCGGCGTCCACCCGAGCTTCTCCTTGGCCCGCGAGATGTCCGGCTGGCGCACCTGAGGGTCGTCGGACGGAAGGGGCTCGTAGGTAATCTCGCTCTCCGACCCGGTCACCTCGATGATCTCTTCGGCAAACTCCTTGATCGTAATCTCGTCGGGGTTTCCGATGTTGACCGGATCGGTCGCGTCGCTCATCAGGAGCCGGTAGAGGCCCTCCACGAGGTCGTCGACGTAGCAGAACGCGCGCGTCTGGCTGCCATCGCCGTAGACGGTGAGGGGGTCGCCCCGCAGCGCCTGCGACATGAAATTGGGCAGGGCCCGGCCGTCGTCCGCGCGCATGCGCGGCCCATACGTATTGAAGATCCGCGCAATGCGAGTCTCGACCCCGTGGTACTGATGATAGGCCATCGTGAGCGCCTCCCCAAACCGCTTGGCCTCGTCGTAGACCCCCCGCTTGCCCACCGGATTCACGTTGCCCCAGTAGTCCTCCGACTGGGGGTGGACCTGCGGATCGCCGTACACCTCGCTCGTGGACGCGATCAACAAGCGGGCATCCTTCGCCTTGGCGAGGCCAAGCGCCTTGTGGGTGCCGAGGGCGCCCACCTTCAACGTCTGAATTGGATACTCCAGGTAGTCATCCGGCGCGGCGGGGCTCGCAAAGTGGAGAACGTAGTCAAGCTCGCCGTTGACGTGGAGGTAGTCGGTCACGTCGTACTCGACGAACCGGAAGCGGTCCTGTCCAAGCTCGAACAGGTGCTCAATGTTTTCGGTATCGCCCGTAATGAGGTTGTCCATGCAGATCACCGAGTGGCCCTCCTCGATGAAACGGTCGCACAGATGAGAACCGAGAAAGCCGGCGCCGCCAGTGATAAGGGTGCGGGGCATGAGCGTTGGCGTAAAAGCGTGGGAAAGGAAACGTTAGGGCGCAGCGTACTTACGGCTGCCCATTTTCGACGATGGCTTCCTCAATGGCTGCCTGATTGGTCTCCGGCGCGTAGCTCGGCCGCCCGATGCTGTGGTACTTGAAGCCCATCTCGGCCATTCGGGCGGGATCGTACAGGTTACGTCCATCGAGGACGAGCGGGGTCTCCAGGTGCTCCCGCACCGCGCCCAGATCCGGCCGGCGAAACTCGTGCCACTCCGTACAAATCAGAAGCGACTCCGCCCCGTCGACCGCCTCATACATGCCATCGGCGTACGTGATCTGGTCGCCGAACGTCTCTTTTGTCGTCTCGATGGCCTCGGGGTCGTACCCCACCACGTCGGCCCCCTTCTTCAGGAGGTAATTGATGATGACGTGCGAGGGTGCCTCTCGGGTGTCGTCGGTTCCGGGCTTGAACGACAGGCCCCAGACGGCAATCCGCCGCCCGTCCAAATCGCCATCGAAGTAGTCCTCCACCTGCTTGGCCAGCCGTCGACGCTGCTGGTCGTTTACGTCGAGGACGGCGTCCAGGATTTGGAAGTCATACCCCTTCTCCCGCCCCTTCCGGGCGAGGGCCTGTACATCCTTCGGGAAGCAACTGCCCCCGAAGCCAATGCCAGCGTACAGGAAGTGCGGCCCAATGCGGTGGTCCTTGCTAATGCCGAGGCGCACCTTGTCCACATTGGCCCCGACCCGCTCGCAGACGTTTGCGATCTCGTTCATGAACGAGATGCGCGTGGCCAGAAGCGAGTTGGCTGCGTACTTGATCATCTCCGCCGAACGACGGTCGACGACGAGGACGGGATTCCCCTGCCGCACGAACGGCTCGTAGAGCCGCTGCATCTTCTCGGCCGCCTGGTCGCTTTCCGTACCAATCACGACGCGGTCCGGCTTCAGGAAGTCTTCCACCGCGGATCCCTCCCGCAAGAACTCGGGATTGGAGACGACGTCCACCTCCTCCCCGATTTCGAGGCCACGGTCCGCGAATACATCCTCCACCCGATCGCCGGTGCCCACCGGTACGGTGCTCTTGTTGACGACAATTCGGTGCCCCGGGTCGTCCGCCTCCACCAACAGATCGGCCACGTCGCCCGCCGCGTCCAACACATACGAGAGATCGGCCGAGCCGTCCTTGCCCGGCGGCGTCGGGAGGGCAAAAAACACGATCTTCGCGTCGGTGAGCCCCTCCGACAAATCCGTCGTGAAGTGGAGCCGGTCCTCCGCTCGCGCCCGCTCGAAGTACCGATCCAGGTCGGGCTCGTAGATCGGAATCTCGCCGTCGGACAGCTGAGCAACCTTTTCTTCGTCGACGTCAACGCACGTGACGTCGTGACCCATTTCTCCGAAACAGGTGCCCGAGACAAGTCCGACGTACCCGGTACCAATAACTGTGATGTCCATACCAGACTGGTGTAATTCGTGTCGATCTTTGGAGATGTGTAGACGCTGCCCCGACGGAACGGAAGACTGCAGGGGGTACTTGCGACGATTACAACGTGAGAACCGTCGCGCACAAACGCAACGAGTTCCTGCCCGGTTCATTCTCGGGACAGCGTCTTCGGAGAACCTACGCATTTCCCGCACAAAAACCGGTCCGCACCGGGGACGAGACAAACGCCGTTCGGGTCAACACGGCATCAAAGATTTCTTCGGCGGACGGCGCGTAACCTGCGACGTGGCCTCCACTTTCCAGACAGAGGTTAAAGGCCGCGACCGCCCGGGCCGTCCTGATACGAGACACGCCCCGAGACTCTTGGGCTGAGATACGGAAAATAACGGAAGTACACCGACGAGAAAAGAGGGACATCGTCTCAGCCCCGACCACGGTTATCCACAACGTATCCACAGCTCCCTCCGGGAGACGACAATAACAGATATATAAAGATGGCCCAAGTCTCCCGCCGAGGCCCTCATCCCTGGCGAATAAACTCTGTTATTGTTTCAGCTGTAGACCTCTCGCCTGCAGAGAGGGAAGTTATCCACAATCGGTACACAGTTCGTTCATCCGAATAGTCGGTGCCCCCTCAGTCCCGAAAAGGGGCGAGATACATAAAAAAGCCGACCGGCCCGAGACGACCGGTCGGCAGAAGTGAAGTCCCGGCATACCCGCTTACTTCGAGGCGTACTTGATGGTACACCCGTACGGCTCCGCGCGCTTCGGGCTCACGTCTTCCCCGTTCATCGTGGCGTCGAGGGCCATCTGGACGTAGTTCGTGGCCCCTTCGATGTCGGCCTCGTCCGTAGTCGGCTTGTCGTCGATGCCTCCACGGTAGAGCAACTCTCCCTCCGGACTAATGACATACATGTGCGGCGTGACCGTCGCGCCATACGTCTTTCCGACCTCCCCGTCCGGATCCATCAAAATGGCGGTCATGTTGCCATCGTGCTTTTTCTTCTGCTCGACCATCTCTTCGGGGGGGTAGTAGCCCTGCTTACCGGGCGCCGAGGAGACAATCGAGAGCCACACGACGCCTTCATCGGTGTAGGTTTCCTGGAGCCGCTGCATGTTACCGCTGCCGTAGTGCTTTCCGACGAACGGGCATCCGAAGTTGAGCCATTCGAGCACGACGTGCTGGCCTTCGAAGTCAGCCAGGCTGTGTTCGTCGCCGTCTGCGGCCATTAGGGTAAAGTTGGGGGCAGGCTCTCCGACTTCAGCCTGATCAGTCTGCCCCAGACTCATCGTGGGAAGCGCAACGGCCGTTAGCAATCCGAGAACGAGGGTCGTACAGGTAACTCGGAGTAGGCGTGCAGTCATGAGTACACGGGTGGTTGTGTTAGGGAAACGGAATGAACCAAAGTGGGAACGACGGTGCAGGTTGCGACCGTGGTGCTACACTTCAATCAGTGGGACTCGTGTGTGGCGACCGTCGACGAGAGGCCGTCCAGGGCATCGAGAACCGCACCTTCCGTGAGCACCTCCGGCAGCAGTTCGGGCTCGGAGCCGTCGCCCGCGTACAGCACGTAGACCGGGACGCCGCTCCGGCCGTGCGATTCGAGGGCGCGGGTGATTTGCGGGTCGCGGTTCGTCCAGTCGGCCCGCACGAGCGCCACGTTTTTCTCATCGAACGCGCTCTGTATCGATTCGGCCGTCAATACGCGGCGCTTGTTGACCTGGCAGGTCAGGCACCAGGCAGCGGTGAAGTCCACGAAGACGGGACGGCCCTCCGCCCGGAACGACTCGATGGTTTCTGGGGAGTAGGAGCGCCACGTCGTGGCCGTCCCTGACACGTCCTCGGAGGGAGGCGTGGCCTTCTCGGCGGGCGCCGCCCCGGCCCCGATGACCGCGATGGCGATGCCGCCCACCAGCGCGGCCCCCGCAAGCCCCCGCGTGACCAGCATGGTCGTCCGCGAGAGCTGCGGCACCGACCAGCGGTGCACGATCCAGGCCGCCACGCCCAGCAAGAGGAGCCCGGCGAGCAAAAAGGCTACCCCGCCGTTGCTCGTCTGCTGCCCGAAGACCCACACGAGCCAGATGGCAGTCGCAAACATGGGAAAGGCGAAGGCCTGTTTCAGCGTCTCCATCCAGGCGCCCGGGTCGGGCAGGCGATCGAGGAGGGCCGGGGTCATGGAAAGAACGACGTACGGCGTAGCCATGCCGACGCCGAGAGCCGTAAAGATCAGTAGCGCCCCCACCGTCGAAAGCGTGAGTGCTACGCCGAGGGCCGCCCCCATGAACGGTGCCGTGCAGGGCGTCGCAACGACCGTGGCGAGCACACCGGTCAGGAAGGCGCCCAGGTTGCCCCCTCCGGACGCCGCCGTCTCCATCCGACCGCCCCAACTCATGAGGGTCGTGCCCACCTCGAAAACCCCGAGCAGGTTCAACCCGATGCCGAAGAACAGCATCGTCATGAGGGCAATAAAGATGGGCGACTGGAGCTGAAAGCCCCACCCAATCTGGCTGCCCATCGCCCGCAGGGCCAGAAGTCCCCCGGCCAGAACCCACATCGATCCCAGCACCCCCGCCCCAAAGAGCAGCCCATGGCGCCGCATGGCGCCCGCCTCGCCCCCTGCCTCTTCGGCGAATCCAAGAATCTTGACCGACAGGACCGGAAACACGCAGGGCATCAGGTTGAGCAGCACCCCGCCGACGAGGGCAAACGCAAGGGCCCATGGAAGCGAGAGCCCCCCACCAGTAGACGAGGCACCGGCCCCCATCGCATCGGCCGCTGAAAGCGTCGAGTCAACCGGCACGTCTACCTGCATGGCGCGCACCTCGCTGCTTGGGGCCCAGCTCGTGCCCTCAGGCGCCACCAGCACGCCCCGCAGCCGGTCGGCCGGCGCCTGGGCGTAGTCCGACTGCTGCAGTGAGATCGTGTAGGTGTCTCCGTCCTGTGTCACGGGCTGGGGCGCCCCCGGATCAACGACGGACTTCTCCGACGGAAAGAAGTATGCCCCTTCCAAGTCGGGCCGCGCCCCGTCCGGCGCCCCCAGAATCAGGGTGTAGCGGTCTCCACTGCGCCCCGCCCCCACCGACCAGTCACTCACGCGCTTCGGATGCTTCGCTCGCGCCGCTTCGAAGGTGGAGGCCCGCCCGGATTTCTCGGGGGCCTCGTCGGCCACGGGCAGCGTCACCTCCACATCCGAGTGCGCGGGCAGGCAAATTTCCTCACAGATCAGCCACTCGGCGCGTCCGCCGAGAGCGACCGTCGCGCCCGGCGTCAGCGTGTCCGGCGGAGTAACGGTGGTCAGCAGCAGGACCTCGTCGGAGTACCCGTAGCTGATGAGGGACCCGAACTCAATTCGGTGCGGGTAGGGCCACTGGAACCCGCTCGTCTCGTAGCCTTCCAGCAGCGCCCAGTCGATGGATGTCGGCTCCCCGGACGCTCCCGGGTTCTTCCAGTAGCTGTGCCACCCCTCCTCCATCTCCAACCGCAGGCCCACCGTCAACGGCTCCCCCGGCACGATCACGTCCTGCCCGCTAACGAGCGTTGCCTCGCTGTGTGGACTTGGGTCATCAGGGGCCTGCGACTGAGCCTGTAGCGTCGTGGCAGTCCCGCCCCCCCACAGAACCACGAGAAGCCACGCGCCAAGGATCAGGCATCGTCGTCCACTAGACCGCTGGCAGAGCGTCATGGGAGGCTGAGGAGGCCGCGTGAGTGGGTAGTGAGCTAAATATGTTTACCCAAACTTCCCCAGATGGTTCATCCCTCCCCACCCGTCCATCAGGCAGTCACGCCGGACTGCGCCCGTGCCTCTCACTGTCCAGCACGGCACTCTCGCCGGGAGATAGTTTCCCAGCGAGACGGTAGATTTTCCTCACCTCGCCACGGATTGCCCTGAATGGGGATCGGGCACGGGGACGATCAGCGTCCGGCGATAGATGCCCGTCGGGGCGGTATCGGGGCATCATCGACGAGTGCCCCCCGCAGCCCCGCCTTTTTCTCGCAGAATAGCACACATCGTGCTTCTCCAGCCCTCTCTCGTCCCAAAAGGGGTGTATCTCTTGAGCCTTCATCGCCCCTTCTCACCACCTGGAACGGTTCTAGCAACCTCTTCTCACCAACCAACCCACGGATCTTTCTCGGGGCACCGACCTCTTGTTGCGAAGCCGGAGGCTGTCACCGATCACTGGTCGCAATCAGGCAGGAGTCGAGGCCGGAGGTCATCGGTCTCCCCCCAGGACCACAGCCATCCGTGCATTTAAGCCTTCCCTGTCAGCCGTCGATACCTGCAACTGAAGAACTGTCTGACAGATACATCCCGGATGGCTCGTTCCACCAACTGGCTTTCCGAAGCATTCCAAAACGCCATCTTTTGCCCAGTGGATTGACCAGAATGTTTCTCAACGGCTCCTTCCTTCCGTTCGGATCTGTCACCGACTCTGACCCCGAAGAGTCGCCCGACGAGGACCTTCCACCCAACCTGCGCCGGGCCGGCCGACATGCCTACCGCCGTGGATGGGAAGAATACCGCGAAGCCGATTGTCCCTTCGGCCCGACGGACCAGGCGATGCTCATCTGGTTCTCGTTCAGCAACGAGACGGAAATGTCTCCCACCGTAGGTCGGAACTGAAAAGCAGACATCCTCACGAATCATCCACGAGGCTCGACAGACTCGCCCCCACACAGGGACTCCCCACAGAACGAAGCAACGTGGGATCCCTGATCGGTGCTGCGGCCCGTGGTCTTTTCTCCGCACCCCCCAGGCGTCATGAACAAATCTGCCTCGACCGTAAACATCACGTTTGAGAGTCCGACTCGAACCTCGCGCCCGAGTGCGTCTTCGTTCCACCATCGCAACCTTGAAGGCGTGCCGGAATCCACGGCCCGACAGATGGCCCAGGACTTTACGACCTACCAGCACGAGCCATCTACGATCAGCGAGAAGAAGCTGTATAAGTACCAGTCGGTGGACCAGAGTGGAACGCTCGAGGACGAATGCCTCGTCGCGCTCGACTTCGGGGAAATCGTCACCCTGGAGGTCACCCATCCCTCGAACGTAACCGTGCGAGAAGGAGCCTGAATCTCAGTGTATGCCTCGCTCCCTCGCCCTCCGTGTATCGGAGATCTCGGGTCTCTCGTCGTTTCTTAGAGGCCACTCAAAAGCGCCGTCGAGGGGACTCTCTCGCAGTTCGTGGCCCTGGAGGCATCTCCGTCATGGCGGGATGGCTCCTCACTGGCAGGGTTCTTGTCTTCGCATTGGGGTAGAACGGCCGAGGTTCGTCAGGAGCATCGTGTAGGTCGTTCTCTCTTCCGGTCGTCTCAGCCGGGTGCACCGTCCTCCGGCGGCGCCCCCGGGAAGCGAGGGACTTAAACGGCCTGGAGAGCGTCTCCTGCTTCTCTCAGTCGGGCTCCACCCGTGCTATGATGGGCACTCATCTTCTGACTTGTGGCCGACGAGCGATCCGTGCGATCCTCGTCCTCGTCCTGCTTGGCGGGCTTGGCCTTCCCCTCGGCGTCTCTCACGCGCAGGACGCAGCCCCCCAAATCCCCCTCACGGTACGCAACGGGGAGGGGGAGACCTTCGCCTTGACCCTCGGCCTCGCCCCGGAGGCCACGAACGGCATCGACCCGGCACTTGGGGAACAGGAACAGCCTCCTGTGCCTCCGTCCGGCGTCTTTGACGTCCGCCTCGTCGACGACAATGTTTCCGCGTCCGGCTTCGGAGAGGGACTTCTGAAGGACGTTCGGCCGGGCGACGCGCAGTTCGAGGGGACCAAGCAGCACGAGATTCGCTTCCAGGCGGAGAGTGGGACCGACCTCACCATTGCCTGGGACCTGCCCGAGGGCGTCACCGGCACAATTCAGAATGTCCCGGACGGGGGCGTGTACGACAAGGCCATGAACGGGCGCGACTCCCTCGTGGTGGGCGCGAGTGCGCCCGACGCGATCGTCACCTTGAAGTATGCCCCGAACCAAGCCCCGACCCTCGACACGAGTACCGGAATAACGATCCTTGAAGGCGGGGCCACGCTCCTCACAACCAGCGAGCTCAGTGCCTCCGACCCGGACGACCCGCCCTCGGCCCTCACCTACAGGGTGACCGACGGGCCGACGCAGGGGGAACTCGTGGTCGACGGCAGTCCCGCCTCATCCTTCACGCAGGCGGACCTGGGCGCAGGACGGGTTGAGTACGACCACACCGCCCCCAACGCCGATGACGACAGCCTTTCGCTTTTCGTCGAAGATGCGGGCGGAAAGCGCACTCCGGAAGCGACATTCTCGATCGCGGTGAATTCCGAGAACGACGCTCCGACCATCTCACTCGATCCGTCCGACGCCTCGATCGCGGAAAACAACAGTCCCCCGACCGAGGTCGCCACCGTTTCGGTCGCCGACGATGGCCTCGGCGGGAACGAGCTCTCTCTCGGCGGGTCCGACGCAGGCTCATTTTCCCTCACCGACGCGAATGCGCTCGTGCTCACCGAATCGGCCGACGCCGAGGCCACGAGCAGCTACTCCGTCACCGTCGCGGTAAATGACCCGGACATCACCCCCAGTCCCAACGATAGCAGGGAGTTCTCCCTCCGGGTCAACGACGTAAACGAGCCGCCCGTCCTTGAGACAAACTCCGGCCTTGCCCTGTCGCCGGGCGGATCCGCGACGCTGACAACCGGCGAGCTCAGCGCCTCCGATCCGGACGAGACGCCCTCGACACTCACGTACGTGGTCACCAAGGCCCCGACGCAGGGGGAGCTCCTGGTGGGCGGTAGCCCCACTGCCTCCTTCACCCAGACGGATCTGAGAGAGGGATCCGTCCGGTACAACCACACCGCCTCCAGCCCCGACAATGACCAGTTTTCGTTCGCCGTAGGGGACGAAGCCGGAGCACGTGACACCGCGGCAACATTTCGGGTCGCCGTCGACCCGTCCACCCACCGGACCACAATTCGAGGAACGGACGGGACGGGGAACGACACGGGCTGGCGCCTGCTCGCCCCGCCCTCGAACGTGACCCGACGCGCCTTCGAAGATGACCTCGCGTTCGATGTCAACTCGGGGGCCCTGCTGTACACCTGGGACGGCACGGGGTGGTCGCCGGCCACGGACTCCTCTGCGGCACTGCCACGTGGGAAGGGCTTCATCCTGTACTTTTTCGACGACGAGGTCGACCCGATTCTCGCCGACGGACTGACCCTCAAGATTCCCGACCTCAACGAAGACCAAACTACGGACGTAACGATCGACGGGCTCGATGCCGGCCGCTCCCTTCACCTGCTCGGGAATCCGTACGACGTCGCCTTCGACCTCGACAACCTGGCCGGAGGCGCCCTCTCCGAGCGCGGCTTCCAAAACACGGTACAGGTCTGGGACCCTTCGGGCAAGGGGCAGTGGACCCTGATCACGCAGGGAGGCCCCAACGACACCATCCCAGCGTGGCAGGGCTTTTTCGTCGAGCGTGCCCGGGGCGGCCGCGGCCAGACCCGTCTCACCTTCGGTGCGGACGGACGCCAGTCCGACTCGGGCGACCTCATCGGGAGCAAGCCCGCGCTGCTCTCGGACACCCAGAGCGAACGGGCCCGGCTGGACCTATCCCTCGTCGTGGAAGGCGCGACGGACACGCTTGCCCGGAACGACGCCACCTTTCTTTTCCGTGGGGACGCCGACCCGGGCTGGGACGCGTACGAAGCCACCCAGCTCCCGCCCCCGACCGAGAACACGTACGCCACGCTGAGTAGCCCCCTCCAACGAGACGGCGCACTGGTCCGCCGGACCCTTGCCAGTGAGCCCCCACCGGGGCAGAACGACACCCTCTCCTACCCGCTCTCGGCACGGTCGGTCGGCACGACGGGCACGGCCACCGTGCGGTGGCCCGAGTCGGAGCGCGCCCTCGTCCCCCGCACGTGGACCGTGGAGCTGGTCGACCGCCAGACCGGTGCCGTCACAGACCTGCGCGAGGCGCCCTACACCTTCGAGCTCGCCAAGGACGCCGGCTCCATCGACGCCCCCGGGAACGCTCGATTTGCGCTCCGCCTCACGCCCAAAGCAGGCTCCGCGGAGGTCACCGATTTTTCGGCCGAGCCCACCGACTCGGGCATCCGCCTGTCCTGGAAAACAACCTCCGAGATCAACAACACAGGCTTCCGCGTCCAGCGCAGGCCCACTGGGGCGCAGTGGGAGCAAATCGCGTTCGTCGAGAGCAACCTCTCCAAGAGCACCACGACTGGGCCTCAATCCTACCAGGTCACCGACGAGGACCCGCCGTACGCAATCGATTCGCTGAGCTATCGCCTCCAGCACGTAGACACGACCGGCACCGCCCACACCGCCAACGAGACGGACCTCCAGTTCAGCGCCCCCGAGCAGATCACCCTTCGCCCCCCCTTCCCTAACCCATCCCGACAGCACGCCACACTTCAGTTCGGTCTCTCCAACGCCACAGCGGTGCAGATTACGGTCTACGACCTTCTGGGCCGTTCAGTGAAGGCGCCCGTACGCGGCCGGTTTGAGGCAGGGCGCCACAGGGAGCGACTCTCGACAGCAGGCCTCGCCCCGGGCATGTACTTCGTGCGGATGCGGGCAGGTGGCACCACCCGGACCCGAAAACTCACGGTCGTCCGGTAGTCCACTGATTTCTCCGGACACCGGCTGACGGCATCACACGAATCGACTTGCTCCATGGGATTACCAAAAAGACTCGGGATAATCTAGATATTTACCCCGGTCGCTCCGGATTTGGGACGAGAGCGTCATCGAGCATGACAAGATTGGTTCCTGCGCATTCAGCCTCGCCCACAAGGCCCTGCACTGCGATGGGACTGATCAGCACGCTGTTTCTAGCTGCCTCGCTGGCGACCTTCTCGATCTACCTCCGGCGCCTCTCGGACGAGGCCCCGGCGAAGACCTCGTAGGCCCTCTGCGGACACAAACGTCACGCGGGCGCGGCATCCTCGGGGCGAGGTTGCCCCACCTCGTGGACGGGCCTAGTGCAGAGCCCCCGGCGGCAAGCCCCCCGTGGCAGAGCGTCATTCTGCGATGGCATCAGCCCGTCGGGCCATGAATCCAATGCGGTCTTCGTACCCGTACGTCGACATGAGCACCGGATAAAAGGCCTCCTCCGCCCGCCGCACGGTCCCGTTCTTCGTCGCAAAGACCTCCCCGGTCTCCACACGCCGAAAGTTCTCGGCGACGAACTCAAAGCCCCGCCCCGACGCGTCCCCAACCACCTCGTACACCGTTGGGGTGGAGCGGACGTAGGGGCGGTCGATGAGTCCTTCGGCGGCCAGGAAGTGCAGGAGAATGCGATGCGCACTGGACGCCGCGCCCTCGTCGTCGTAGTATCCACACTCGATGGCCACGCCCGTCACGGGCTCCGTCACCCCCCCGCCGACGTGGCTCATGTCGACGAGGCGATCGAGCCCAGTCGACCGGGCAAGCCGCCAGGAGGCCTTGTCTTCACCCGTCACGATCGCGTACGGGCAGCCTCGTGACTCGGTGGAGTGGAAGTCGATCACGGTGGTGTCCTCCAGTTCACGTCGGAGGCGCGCCGCGAGACGCACCTCATGCTGCTCGCTCGACGCATCGCCCGGCATGGCCCGGTTCAGATCTGTATCGCAGAACCGGTAGCCAAGCTTGAACGCCCGCTCGTTGGCAAGCACGAACTTGACCGGGGCTTGCAGCGTCACGTCGCCTGCCTTGAGGCGATTGAACGCGTGCCAGCCACAGGTCTCGTCGCCGTGCACACAGGCCAGAATGGTGTATTCCGGACGACCGTCGCCGAGGGTTTCAACGTGCATTGCAATTTGGGCGGGTGAATGTAGGGCTGATTATTCGCGGCTGTCGACGACCACGTCGTAGTGGGCTACCTCATCCTCAAACCGGCGAAGCAGGGCACGAGCGGCGGGCGGCACGTGGGCGTCCTGCGGATCTTTTTCCCCAAAACGCCGAACCGCGTCCATCGAGGCGAAGCGCAGAACCGTCATAAACGCCACGTCGTCCCCGTCCGGCCGTCGATACACCTCCGCCCCGCGAAAGCCCTCGCCGCTCTGGGCCGCAATATCGGGCAGAATCTCGGTTCGGAGCAGCCGCTCGTACCGGTCCGCGTCGTCCGGGGCCGTCCACCCTCGCCATACGCGAGCGATCATTGGAACGTGGGTGTGTGAGGAGCAGAAATGACGCTGAATGCCAGTCGGCCGTTCGTCGCAGGCCGGAAGTCCCCGCCCGTACAACGGCGACACGCTGAGGCGTTAGCCCGACCGCGTCTCCTCCTCTACCGGCACCTCTACCGCCGACGCCGGGGGCGCCGCTCCGTTGGAACCAGTCGGCACGGCCTCTTCTCTGACGGCCTTCCCCACCTGGCGGTGGAAGCGTGCAAGCAGGAGGACGGACGCCGCGGCGAGTCCCGTCACCAGTCCCCACCAGAGGGCCTCGGGGCCGCCCCCACCGCGCACCCCCCACAGGTAGCCCGTCACGAGCCCGATCCCCCAGTACGTCCCGACCGCAATGCCCATAGGCACTCGCGTGTCTTTGAGGCCCTGCAGGGCCCCGTGGGCCGCCACCTGCAGGCCATCGAACAACTGAAAGACCGCCGCCACCCCCAGCAGTTGGACCGCCAGTGCAATCACCTCGGTGTTGCCGGGATCAGAGAGGTCCAGGTAAAGCCCCACGATGGGTCGCGGCAGGGTCCAGAAGAGCGTGGCCGTGCCCACCATGAAGAGGGTGGCGAGCCCCATCGCCATTCCGCCGGCGCGGCGCGCCCCCGCCTCGTCCTGTGCCCCGGCCGCCTGCCCCACCCGCACCGTGCCCGCCATCCCGATGCCGAGCGGCACCATGAACGCGAACGCCGCACACTGCAGGGCCACCTGGTGGGCCGCGAGTGCCGTCGTCCCCAACGTGCCCATCATTACCGTCGTGACCATGAACAGGCTCGACTCCACGCCCCGGGACGCTCCCATCGGCGCCCCCACCCATACAAGCTCACGGAGGTAGGCCGCGTCCGGCTCCCGGAGCCGTGTAAACACCTCGTAGGACGAGAACGGCTCCGTACGATGCACGAACAGGGCCAGCAGGCCGAAGAGCACCGAGAAGACGATGGTGCTCGCCCATCCCGTCCCTGCCACCCCCAGCGCCGGCAGCCCCCAGTACCCGAACATGAGCACTTCGTTGGCCGCGATGTTCACCCCCACGCCGATGAACGCAATGATCGTCACGGGCAGGGGACGCGACAGGCCCTCCACGAAGCTCCGTAGCGCAGCAAACCCAAGAAACGGCAGAATGCCCCACCGGATGGCGTTGAGGTACGCCGTGGCCCCATCGATCGCCGTCGGCTCCTGCCCCGTCCACCGCAGTACCGGCTCAATGGTGCTCAGGATTAGGAGAATGACGGCGCCCAGTCCCCCGGCCAGCCAGAGTCCCTGCCGCACGCTCCGCCCCGCAGCCACCGGGGCCTCCGCGCCCACCGCCTGCGACACCAGGGGCCCCACGGCCCGGACCATCCCCATGCCCATGATCGCGAAAAAGAAAAAGACCGTGTGCCCGAGTGCCACACCCGCCAATGCCTCCGGCCCCAGGCGCCCCACCATCACCGTATCCACGAAGCTCATGGAGATGTGCGCCAGCTGGGCCGCCACGACGGGTCCCGCTAGACGAAGGGTGGCGCGAAATTCGTGGTAGAGGGCAGAGGAGAACACAAAGGCGACGGGTGGGGAAAGCACTTGAGCGCCTTCCCCTAACGTGAAGACGGGGCCTCCGTTCGTCACGGCGACGAAGAGGGGCCCCGTTTTGGGAAAACTTCCCCTCCGAGATCGCCCCTCTCAGGAGTTTTCGGGGGACACGGGAACGCGCCCGGACGTCTCAACCAGACGTTCCCTGAGACACCCCTGAAACAGACGCGCCACAGTCCCACCGCTCCACCGTCATCGTTCCGCGTGTTTTCGCTTGCCCCCTCCGTCCTGCGTCGCCGAAGAACCGGGAAACTGTATTGATCCCGTGAATCGATGCAAGGCGGAGCGGCCCGGAATACGCTTTGTCTTTTGTACAGGGCAGACGCACTCAACTCGATTACGGCCCCAAGCTCCCTGGACGGAGAAATCTCGTCGTGCAGAACGAGCTCAGGCCCTACCGCACTGCTCTCATCAAACAGTACTGCAGACCATGACGCAATCCGCACCCCTACTGTCCCGACTGGGTCCGCTGGCCCTCGTCCTCGCGATAGCCCTCTCCTTCACCGCCTGCGATTCCGCCGGTCCATCCACCAGTGGGGATGGCGAGATACAGGTGGGCTTTTCGACATCCTCTTCGATCTCCACGTCGTCGACCAACGCGTTCGCCAAGGCCGAGTCCGACTCCCTGGTGCTTTCCGGAGCAAACGGCGACACTCTGAATATCCACGACATCCGCCTGATCGTCGACAAGGTGAAGCTGGAGCAGGACGGGGAGGACCAGGACGGCGACGATGACGGAAACGACAGCACGGAGGTGGAAATCGAGCGCGAAGTTGAGGTCGAGCGCCCCAGCTTTCTGAATCTTCCGCTACAGGGATCTGAAATCTCGCCCGTGGCGGCCGGGGACGTGCCCGAAGGAAGCTACAACGAATTTGAGTTTGAGGTCGACGACCTCGACGACGAGGAGGGGAATGCCCAAGCCCTGCTGTCGGACATCCGCAACGGAGACGAATTCCCGAACTGGCCCGAGGACGCGAGCATGGTCGTCGTCGGCACCTTTATGCCCGCCGACGGCTCGCCGACCGCCTTTACGGCGTACTTCGCAGCCGAAATTGAGGTCGAGCGGGAGTTGCAAACACCCCTCGAGGTGACCGGCGAAGGATTCTCGCGCGAACTCGTCGTGCGGCTCGATCCGGGCCCGTGGTTCACACGCACGGACGGCACCCTCGTGGACCTCTCGCAATCCGACTACGACACGGGTGAGAAGCCGGTGGAGTTCGAGGCCGAGTACGAATTCGAAGACGGCATCTCCGAGATTGAGTTCGAGTAGCCTCGGGGCCCCACCAGAAGACCGAGCAAAGCAGCCTGGCCGGACGGGATGTCCCCTCCGGCCAGGCTTTGCTTTTGCCTCTTCTCCAGATGCACCCGCCCGGACCTGCGCAAGTGCTCGTTTTTGTTCAACGATCCCCCCCCCAATCCAGGCGCGGTGCGGAGGCGGTCTGTGGGAGAACCGCAGTGACCGCGCCCGCCACGCGCTTCACGCAGACATGCTCAGACCAGGCGTGACGGCGGTGGGCCGGCGGAATGAGCGGAGAAGACAATGCTAACGACGGGCAGAGGCCGCGGCCTCCTCCTGCCGCTCCACCTGCTTGAGGTACGGCACACCGTCCTGAATCCACTCCGGGCCCGCGTCGCCTTTCAGGTAATGGTCAAACCATTCCATGACCCGATTCCGGTAGTCGACCGTGTTTTCCTCCTTCCGGCTAATGCCGTGATTCTCGCCGTCGTAGACGAGAAAGGCGAGCTCCTTGTCGGCCCGGCGGGCTGCGTTGTAGAACTCGACACCCTGGTTGAACTCCACCGCCCCATCGTCAGTGCCGAAGGCCATGAGGAATGGCGTGTTGAGCGATTCGATGTGGTGGAGAGGCGAGTTTGCCACGTAGGCGTCCATGTCCTCCCAGGGCGGCACGCCCATCCGCCCCTGACTGATTTCGAAAATGCGGGCGTCGGTGCCACCGCTCCGCCAGTAGACGGAGTTGTACATCGACACCATGTTGGTGAGGGGCGCGCCCGCCACCACCGCCGCGAAGAGATCGGTCTGTGTGGCGGTGAAGGTGGTCTGGTATCCGCCCCAGGAGTGCCCCACTAGCCCCATCCGAGAGGTATCCACGGCGGCCGTTTCGGCGGCGGCCTTTACGCCCGGCACGATGGCGTCGACCGCCGAGTTGCCCGGGTCGCGAGGGCGGTACGTAATGTCGGGCTGGAAGACGACGTAGCCCTCCTGTGTGAGCGCGGTGGTGTTGTACGGGTGCTCGCGGGTGGGCACCACGTAGCTGCGGGCCTGCGGCGAGCGCGTCTCGTAGATGTAGGTGACCATCGGGTAGCTTTTCTCCGGATCGTAGTCCGCCGGGTAAAACAGCGCGCCCTGTAGCTTCTCCCCGTCCGCATTGCGGAAGGAGACGAGATCGGAGCGGCCCCAGGCGTAGTCGTCTTGGAACGGGTTCGTGTTCGTCACCTGCCGGGCGTCGGCAAGCTGCGGGCCGGCCCGCATGTAGTCGGGCGAGTCCTCGAAGTCTTCCACGCGGTAGGCGTAGACGCCGGCGGAGTCGGCTTTCGTGAGGCCGTCGACCATTTTCGGCCGCCACACGAGGCGCTCCGGGTCCCCCGTAAGCGCCGACGCCCGGGCGTAGCCGTGCTCCTCTGTCCACTCGTCGTAGAGGTTCCAGTAGATCGGCTTCGTGCGCGGAATCACGTCGGGCTCGCCCGGTGCCTCGTCCCTCAAGTCCACGTAGCGGTGCCGCACCGAGTCGGCCCGGCCCCTGGTACGGCGCTCGGTGCTGGAGCCGTCCGGCGCGACCTGCCACACGTCGTACTCGCCATAGATGAGCACCGACCGGTCGCCCGCCGTCCACCCGGCGACGCCGAAGGGCGGCTTCTGCTCCACGGTGTGGTCGTCGTCCACGTCCACGACGGGGACGGGCACATCCTCGGTAATCGTGGCGGTAGTCTCCTGCTGGAGGTCGTAGGCATGGTACTGGTCGTTCTTGAGCCAAAGCAGGTAGCGGCCGTTGGGGCTCGGGCCCTCGAAGAACTGAACCTTCTCGGCCACCTGCTCGCGCTCCCCCGTCGCCACGTCGATCGCATAGAGGTCGTGGTAAACCGGTCCGAACATGCGCTCGTCGCGATAGGGCGTCTGGTCGAGGCCCACGGCCCGATCGCCGCCGTGGAGGACCTGCACGTCCTCGGTCACTTCGGTGCCGAGGCGCGTCCAGCGGGCCTCCCCGCTCTCACCAAGGTGCCACGCGGTGAGGTGGTTGTCCTGACGGTCCTGCTCGGCCTGCACCTCCTGCCGCGGGATAATGTCGACGTCGCTGGTGTGCCACACTTTCACGCTGGCGGGGCCATACTCCTCCAGGGAGTCGGCGGCCGCAGAGTCGGCCTGGGCCGAGTCCGGCACGATGGCTGCCCGCTTCTGGACACCGAAAAAGAGGCGGTCGCTCTCGGCGGCCCACTTCGGCGTGCGGTAGTCCACGATGCGGAGCGAGTCGGGAAAGGCCGTGGCGGTCGCCGGGTCGAACTGTCGACGTTCAAATGCCCCGTCGCTCAGGCCGGTCCAGGCAAGCACCACGTGAGTCTTGTGCTCCCAATTGTCGGCGTCTCGCGCCCGTAGGGCAGCCAGGTCGTCCCCGCCGGCCCGCCATGAGAGGCCGGTGTACTCGGCGGGCGTGGAGGCGAGCGTTTGGAGCTGCCCAGTGGCCGCGTCGTAGAGGCGCACGCCGTTGCCGGTCTGGGTCATGCCGTCGATGGTGAGGGCCAGGTGCTGGGCCTCGTGCTGCCACGCCATGTCGGCCACGTTGCCAAAGCTGGTGTAGGTTTCGGCCTCCAGGTCACGGACCAGCAGGTCGGCCCCGCGCAGGTCGTCGGGGGCCTCCTGGGGCGGATAGCGGCGCATGGCGAGGTAGCGCCCGCCGTCACTGAAGGCAAAGTCCGACACCGCGGGCACGACGGTCGTGTCGCCGGTCGCCAGGTTCAGCAGGCCCAGCTTGCGGCGGACGGGCTTCTCCTGCTTCCGCAACATCTTGCGCTTCTCCTCCGACATTCCCATCGAGTACGCGAGCCACTGCCCGTCGGCCGAGAAGGTCGGGCTGCGCCCGTAGGCGACGGTGCGGCTGGTGTCGCGCTGCGTGTGGTGGATGCGCAGCTCGTGGTGGCCGTTCACGCGGCGGATGGGGGTGGCCATCCAGGTGCCCTCGGGCGAGAGGGTGGCGCCGCCCAGCCGTTCCCACTGCCCATACTCGACCTCATCGAGTGTAGCGTCGGCCGGCTGGGCCGCGGCCGGCCCGGCGACGGCCGTAAAGAGAAGAGCGAGAAGGGCGGCGAGAGGCAAACGCAGCACTCGGAAACGAGACATGATCGGGCAACGGGTCGATGGGAGAACGCGAACAATCGTCGATTGAAGCGAGGAGGCTGGCAAGACTGTTTCGGGCCCGGAGGATAAAAGCACGGGCGTGCGGCACTCGCTGTTACAGAGAGGCGTGGAGCATGTCGCTGCGGACGCGGAAGCGACGACCGTTGCGGTGAAGGGTGCGAAGGGTGCAGAAAGCCAACAGAACATGCGTGAGCACCGTGACTGACGAACATGGCACTGATATGCTGTCTGTTCAGTCGGATCGCAGCCCACGGAGAAGGGCCCTGCCTGCTTCGAGCACCCGTCGGGACGAGAGGGCGGCGCCGACGAGCACGACCACGCCGTGGCCGGTCTCGCAGTCGAGCGCCACGAAGCTCCGGAAGCCCCCGGTGCCGCCGTTGTGCCACAGCACCTCGTGTCCCTTGCGGGTCGATTGGTGCCAGGCGAGGCCGATGCGGGTGTCCTCGCGGTCGGTGGCGGCCCGAATCGTAGCAGCCCGCCGCATCGCCCGTTGCAACGCCGTAGTCGTCCCTGAATCTGCCGCGAGGGCCCGGCGGTGGGCGCGGAGGAATGCAAGCATATCGGTTGCCGTAGACCGGATCGCGCCTGCCCCGGCCAGTGCGTCGAAGTGCCAGGGGGAGGCAGGCGTCCCGTCGCGGGTGTGGCCCTGGGCGAAGCGCGAGCGCTGGGCGTCCGTCAAGCGGACGCACGTGTCGGAGAGGCCGAGTGGGTCGGCGATGTGCCGGCGGACGAGGGGGGCGTAAGTCGTATCGGCGCGACGGGCGAGGACGTGCCCGAGCAGTCCCATTCCGAGGTTCGAATACTGGTATTGTGCTCCTGGCGCCCGCGAAAGGGCATGACCGTCGAGGAACGCGTAGAGCGCGCTGTCGCCGTACGCGGCGTACGGGTCCCGGGGCGAGTCCATGACCGTCCTGAGGTTGGACGGGAGGCGGGGCAGCCCGGACCGGTGCGTGGCGAGGTGCCCGAGCGTCACGTTCACGGACTCGGCCGTGCCAACGGTCACCGAATCCGGCAGAAGCGTCGTCACCGGCGTCGACATCGTTACCGCACCCCGCTCGATGGCGCCGGCCAGAAGCACCCCCGTGAACGTCTTGGTAATGGAGCCAATTTCGAAGAGGGTCTGGGCCGCCGGGCGGCGCCCAGTCGAGTCGACGGCCCCGAAACCGTGGACGGCGGTCGTGTCCTCGCGCAGTAACCCGACGACGGCGCCTCCCGGGTGATCCTCGACGAGAACCTGCCCCACCGAGTCGACGGCCGGCACCGGCTGCCCGCGTGCCGCCTCCGGGCTCTCTCCCCCGACGAGCAGGCCCAGCACAATCGCGCTCAGAAGTGTACGTGCGCAGTACATACTCATCGGGCAGTCGCTTCTTCCAATGCCTGCTTCAAGGCGTCGGGCTCATCGGTCCCGATGCGGATCTGTCCGTTCCCGCGAACCGTCATCTCCACGGCCTGGAGTCCGGACACGTTGTAGAGCCAGCCGTGGTGCGTGTAGCGGATGCCCCAGCCGTGGAGCGCCGAATTGCGGACGACCTCCACGCCGACAATGTCATCGAGGGCGAACCGGCGCGTCCAAAAGCCCGGCCCGAAATAGAACATCAGCTCTCGGTCGGTGACCGTCACCGTCAGGCTGGAAAAAAGGACGGCAAGGAGCCCGAACGCGCCGAGCATCGTGTAGCCGAACACCCCGAGTGCCCCATCTTCGACCATGAAGGCGTAGTAGATGAGGACCAGGGCTGCCAGCATGACGCCCCCCGTCACGTATCCAATCTGCGTGTGTCGGTATCGCATCGCGTCGGCGAAATCAGTTTCAGATCGGGCTTCAGGGGCTACTGTTGCCCCCGCGGCTTCACGAAGTATCCGGCCACCCGCCACGTCCCGTCGTCCTTTTTCAGGGGTACCGTCTCGACAGTTTCCTTGTCTCCGTACGACGTCTCGTACTGCGCCATGACGTACTCTCCCTCTGGCGCATTGGGCATGCTCGTCGTGTAACGGGCCGCCACGAGCGAACGGGAGCGCAAACTATCCAGTGTCGTATGCGCCTGCCGGATCTGAGCAGCCCACTGCTCCGCGGTCATTTGTGACTTGATCAGCGCCGCGCTCTCCTCCCAGGTCGCTTTGTATTTGTCGGCGTCGAGGAGCGCAAGCCACTCCTGCGCCGCCTCCTTGGCCGCCTCCACGGCCTGCTCGTTCGACTGGGCAGAAACCGGACGCGGGACGACAAGGACGAGGGCAAGAAGTCCGCCAATGAGAAGCGATGATCGCATGGGATTGAGTTGTTGAGAGGAAAGGGTATGCGAGTTGTGTTGACACACGAAACGAGAGCTCTCTGCCTGCACCTATCGTGTTCGCTCCAAAATCCACCCCGAGACCATTTGCAAGGCCGTTGGTGCCATCGTCGTCTCGATCTGGGCGTACTCGGTCGGGAGGCCCGTCTCGGCGGGCTGGAAGAGGTGATTGAGGCCGTCCAGTACGCGCACCGTCACATCGCCGCTCGGGCTCTCTCGAAGAGCCGTACGCATCGGATCCGCATTCTGACCGGGCGGCACCTGGAGGTCTGTGCTCCCGTAGAGCGCCAGAACGGGCACGTCCACTTGCCGAAGCGCGGGCGCCGGGTCGTACCGGACGAAGAATCGGCCCCAGGGACTTGTGATCTGCTCGATCTGCGACTCGGCCTGTGCGTCGGGGAGACCTCGCGCTTCGAGCATCGTCCGCACCTGCTCGGCCATCTCGGCCGAGTCGGACGCCGTACGAATTGCCTCCATCATCTGTCGCTGCATGGTTCGAACGGAATCGACAACCGCCGACGGGGCTCCCTGGGCAGACGCGATCTTTGCCCCCTGCTCCACCAGGATCTCGTGTCCCGGCACGCTCGGCCCGGCCATCAGCACGAGGAAACCGACCGCCTCGAACCGGGTGTGGACCATCGGGGCCACCAGGCCGCCCTCACTCATTCCGACCAGGCCTGTTGCCTCCGCGTCAACGTTCGGGCGGTTCTTTAGGAACCGGACGGCAGCCGCTGCGTCGCCAGCGAAGTCCTCGGAGGTGGCGCCGTCGAAGCGGCCCCCGGACGCGCTTACGCCCCGCTCGTCGTAGCGGAGGACCGCGATGCCCTGGCGCGTCAGGTGGTCGGCGAGAACGTGGAAGAGCTTGTGGTTGAACACCTCCGAATTGCGGTCTTGCGGCCCGGAGCCGGAGACGAGCACCACTGCCGGGTGCGGCCCCTCCCCCTCGGGGCGCGTGAGGGTCCCCGCCAGCGTGAGGCCTGCCGACTCGTTCTGGACGGTCACACTGTCCGCGACGTACGGGTACGGCGGCTCCGGGTGCTGGGGACGGGGCGGCGGGGTCCTCTCCGCCTCGTCGGCGGACGTGAGCATCAATGGAAACGACTGCCCGCCCTGTGTCCACGTCCCCTCAATCTTGGCGCCGCCCTCAACCAGCGCGCCTTCGTAGGTGGCAGCGATGCGGTCCACTGAGAGCGCCACGCTGTCGCCCGCCACGGTCACGTCGGACACCGGGATGCCGGTCGCCCCCTGATCGGGGCTGTCCATCGTGGCGGTGAGACCGTCCGCCCCCTGCTCGACATGGAAGACCACCCGAATCTCCATGCCCTGAACCTTCAGAGCCCCAGACCATGCCCCCACGACGGCTTCCTGTGCGGCGACCGTGGCATCCCCAAGAAACGCGAGACCAACCCCGAGAAGAAGCAAAATGCGCCGCCAGGAAAATATGAGACGAATATAGGTTACTGGAAGGCGACTTAAAGAAAAGATACCAACATAAACCCTAACCTAAATACGACAACACACCCGCCAAAAGCCAAAATTGGGCAGGCGCCTGCAAGTGCATAGGATGGGACGGCCTCCTGACCACGCTCCAAGATGCTACTGCTTTTTCGTGACAGGGTGGCCTTCGCTCTCTGTTGCCTCTTCGCGGAAGACCAGAGCCGGGACGACATGAGACCGGATGCGAATTGTGACGAGATGATGCGAAGAGAACCCAACAGGGATAGATTTTGCCCCAGGCGTCTCGTCGACAGGCTCGGCGCTTCCCCACACCCGTTCTTATTTTTTGTGTCTTTTATTGCTTGATGCACATTCTGGAACGGTCGCTCACCCGATAGGATGCCCCGTTCGCCACCGACAGCGCCCGTTCACCAACCGAGGAGCGAAACGGCTCTCGATGCGGTTTCCATTTTGCACTTTAATGGGGTTCTTGGACACGCGTCTACCCAAACGTCCCCCTCCCCCCCCGTGCCCGAGTCCGCGTCGTCCCCCTCCGGTACACCGCCGCTACGTCCCGCGGCCCTCGGGGGCCTGCAAGGAGCCGTATGGATCGTTTACGGCATCGCCTACTACCTCACGCTCCGTCCTCACCAGCCCTTTGCGGATCTTCTGTGGAAGCAAACCCTCATCGCGGCGGGAAGCGGGCTGCTTCTGAGCACAGGCCTCGGCGCGCTCTACTGGACCGTCGGCCTGCGCCAGCGGCGGCCCGCCTGGCAGGGCCTCATCCTCCTCGTCGGGGGGCTGTCCGTCGGGCTGCTCTGGTATCAGGGGAAGGCGTGGGGCGTCGACTGGGCGAATCCGTTCATCGCGCCCGTCAGCGGCATCGCCTCCCTCCGGCCCGGCGAGGGCTCTATCCTGTCCGGCCCTGCCACCTTTCCCATCGTCATGCTCGCCTGGAGCGGCCTCTACCTCGGCCTCGCGCAGTGGTACGCGCAGCAGCGGCAGGAACGGCGCCTACTGCGGGCCGACGCCGAGGCGCAGCGCGCCCAGCTGCAAATGCTCCGCTACCAGCTCAATCCCCACTTCTTCTTCAACGCCCTCAACACCATTGGCGCCCTGGCCGACGAGGACCCCGCCCGTGTGAAGACCGCCGTGCGCGAGCTGTCGGGCTTCCTCCGCTACACGCTGCTCGACGACGAGGCCCTCAACACCCCCCTCCGCGACGAGGTGACGGCCGCCGAGCACTACCTGTCCGTCGAGAAGATCCGTTTTGAGGACGACCTGCAGACGGAGGTGGACGTGACGGACGAGGCGGCGCAGCAGGCGGTGCCCTCGTTCCTGGTGCTGCCCCTTGTGGAGAACGCCGTCAAGCACGGCCCCTACACGAGCCCCACGCCGCTGCGCATCCGGGTGACCGGCACGGTTGCGGAGGAGGGCCTCGTAGTGGAGGTGGCTAACACGGGGCACTGGCGCGATTCACCCCCCGGCCCAGACGGCACCGACACGGGCCTGGACAACGTCCGCACCCGTCTCCAGACCCAGTACCCCGAGCAGCACGACTTCACCCTGACCGAGGAGGACGGCTGGGTGCGGGCCCGCATCGAGATCGACACGGACGCTCTTGCCCCCCATGCCTGATCCCCTCCAGGTTCTTATCGTCGACGACGAGCGGCTGGCACGTCGGTCCGTCCGCAGTGCCCTCGGCGACATGGAGGGCGTCGCGGTGGCGGGCGAGGCCGGAAGCGTAGAGGCGGCCGCCGAGCAGATCCGCACGGAGGACCCCGACGTGGTGCTTCTCGACGTGCAGATGCGGGGCGAGACGGGCTTCGACCTGCTCGATCGGATTGATGCCGCCGTGCAGGTGGTCTTCGTCACGGCCTACGACGAGCACGCCGTCCGTGCCTTCGAGGTGAACGCGGTCGACTACCTCCTCAAGCCCGTCGACCCGGACCGTCTCACCGAAGCCCTGCAGCGCGCCCGTCAGGTAGAAACGGCCCTCCCCGAAGACGAAGAGGCCGACCCGGACGCCTTCCAGTACGACGACCTCTTCTTCTACGAGGAAGGCCGCCGCCCCCGCTTCATTCGCATTCGCGAAATTGTTTTCATTGAGGCAGCCGGGAACTACACCGAGCTCCACCTTACGGACGGCACCACGGCCCTCACGTCCACGACGCTCTCGGTATGGACCAGGCGCCTGCCCGACGCCCACTTCGCCCGCATCCACCGCTCCACGATTATCAACGTTGAACGCGTGACCACCGTCGAGCGCGGGGCCGACCGGACCTACGCCGTGCATGTGGAGGGCGAAGCCGATCCGCTCTCCATGAGCCGGCGACGGGCCCGAACGCTCCGAGACCGTCTCGACTAGCGCCGCACGTCCACGTGATCTTCACACCCGTGGGCCGGACGTGACCTTGCAAGTGCGCCTCGCAACCGGTAGCGTTGAATTGCGTTGCTTGTTTAGAACTAGTCTAAATAAGATCTATCGACAGAGTCACGGCCTCACTCCGCCTCCCACTGGTCGCTCTCTTTGTCCTGCTGCCCCTCCTCGTGCCCCCCGCACAGGCCCAGTCGGGCCCGGTTCGCTCAGTCGCCGACACGACGGCCCCCGCCGATTCGCTCTGGCAACTCGACATGGACCAGGTGGTGGTCACCGCCACCCGCGCCGAGCGATCGGCCGACGACGTGGGCATGCCGATCTCGGTCATTGACCGGTCGGAGATCGACGCCCAGGGCGCCGCCCGGGCCACGGACCTACTGGCCGATCAGCCCGGCATCACCCTCACCGACGATCACGGGGCGGGCCTGCAGATGCGCGGGCTCGGCGCCGAGTACACGTTGATTCTCGTTGACGGAGAGCCGCTCGTCGGGCGCACGGCGGGCACGCTCGACCTGCGCCGGCTCACGACCGCCAACGTGGAGCGCGTCGAGATCGTGCGCGGCCCCACCTCGTCGCTGTACGGCAGCGAGGCCCTGGCAGGGGTCATCAACTTCATCACCGCCCCTCCGGCCGACGAACTGGGGGGCGAGGTGCGCACCCGGTACGGCACGCACGGCACCGTCGACCTGAGTGCCCGGCTGGATGGGACGAGCGGGCCGTGGCAGGGATCGGTGTTCATCGATCGGTACCGGACGGGCGGCTACGACCTGTCCCCCGTGGGTCTCGCTCCCACCCGCCCCGGATACGTCGACTACACCGTGCAGGCTCAGGGGCAGTACGCGGCGTCCTCGGGCACAACCCTCTCGCTCCGCGGACGGCTCGCCACGCAGACCCAAGACTACTCGGTGGGGGTCGGCCAGGACGCGATTCCCCACACCCAACGCAACGAGCAACTGGACTGGAACGCGGCCGCCGAACTGGAGCAGCAGTTGAGCACCGAGTGGGCCCTCACGGGCACCCTCTACGGAACGGGCTACCACACCGACCAGTCGCTCCGCCACGCCGACAACGGCACGACCCGCAGCGCCTCAACGCTCGACCAGTACCACGGGGAGACGGAGGTCGTCCTGCGCGGGGCGCTCGGCGACAATCACCTCTTTACAGCGGGGGGCGGCGTCCTCTTCGATCGCATGGACGCCGACCGGAAGACGGGACGGCGGGCCGGCGGCTTTGGCTTCGCACAGGACGAGTGGAGCGTGACCGAGGCACTCGACGTGACAGGCAGCCTGCGGTTCGATGCCAACAGCGACTACGCCTCCCGCCTGAGCCCCAAGCTGGCCGTCCGCTACGCCCCACTTGACCGCCTCTCATTCCGCGCATCGGTCGGCAGCGGCTACAAGGCCCCGGCGTTCCGGCAGCTCTACCTCGACTTCACCAACCCCCAGGCCGGATACAGCGTCTTCGGCGTCACGGAGGTCCAGGACGGCCTCCAACGCCTCCGGGACCAGAACCAGATCGACGAGCAATTCCGGACTGCCGCCGCCCTCGGCGACCCACTCTCCCCCGAGACCTCTTGGGCCTTCAACGCCAGCCTCACGGCCTCCCCGTGGGAGGGCGCCACCCTCCGCGTCGATGCCTATCACAACGAGGTGTCCAACCTGATCGACACAGCCCCGGTGGCCCGCAAGACCAATGGGCAGAGTGTGTTCTCCTACGTCAACCGCAACGAGATTTACACTCGGGGCGTGGAGGCCCGCCTCACCCTTCGTCCGACCTCTGCCCTCCGCGTACAGCTCGGCTACGACTACCAGGAGGCGAAAGACCGGCAGGTGCTCGACGAGCTCGAGGCCGGCGATACCTACCGGCGAGAAGACGGGCGGGACGTGCAGGTCACGCCTGACGATTACGCCGGCCTGCCCGGGCGACCGGCCCACGCCGGCACCGTGCAGCTCCGGCACATGGACCTGCCGCTCGGGCTCATGGCCAGCGTGCGCGGGACGCTCCGGGGCCGCGCCGGCTACGCCGACCGCAACGGCAACGGCATCGTCGACATCGACCGCGAATACGTGGAGGCCCGCACGCGCTGGGACGTCACGGTGTCCAAGACGCTGCTGAACGCCTATACCCTGCGACTGGGCGGCGAGAACCTCCTCGATTACACGAATCCGCGCCGCGTCCCGTCGATCTCGGGGCGCACCTGGTTTGCCGAGCTCCAAGCCCAATTCTGAACGCGCTCACGCACTTCGAACCCGCACGATGAACACGAGCACACTCGTTTCCAACCGAATTTCGACCCGCACCATGCGACGCATCTCCCCCCTTCTTTCGATTCTGCTTCTCGGTGGCACCCTCGTCCTTACCGGCTGCGACAGCACCGGCGTGTCCGGCGAGAACGGCGAGAACGACGCCCCGCTCACCATGACCCGCGTGGAGAACCTGCCCGCAGATCCCGACACGACCAGCGGTGGAGGACGCCTGAAGGGGTATAATCAGTTCGCCTTCTTCGATCTGCGCGATAGCACCGTCGTCCTTCACTCCGACGAGATGAACCGCGCCGACTCGGCCTCCACCGCGTGGGACATCGCGTTCCGGAGCACCGACGTCATCGTAAACGGCGGTGCGAACGGACCGGGCGACGGCGCGGCGTACGTGGCCGAGAGCGCCTTTCAGGAGGTCTCCAAGGTGACTCCCGACAGCCTCACCCGTCACGCCGTGGGGGACTGGTACAACTACAACGAAAACGGCAACCACATCGTCCGTCCAACGCCAGGCCGCACCATCGTCGTGCGCACCGCCGACGGCGAGTCGTACGCCAAGATCCGCATCCAGAGCTACTACGAGGGCGCGCCCGACAATCCGGCCGAGAGCGGCGCCGAGTCGCGCCACTACACCTTCGAGTACGTGCTCCAGGACGGCGGCACGCGCTTCGAGTAGCGCCTACGTGTGCCCTCCACCCATTCACTCTACACCCCCCCGGCCTCATGACCTCACCCTGTTCCCCCACGCATCGACTCCTTTCGTCCACCGCGAAGAGGCTGTGCCTGCTCCTCGCGGTGGGGGGACTGCTGGGAATCACCGCTGCCCACGGGCAATCCCCCACCGATACCAGCCGCATCGTCACACTCGGCGGCTCCGTCACCGAGATCGTGTACGCGCTGGGCGCCGGCGATCGGGTGGTGGGCGTCGACGCGTCGAGCGTCTACCCGGACGCGGCCACCGAGAAGCCCAGCGTGGGCTACTTCCGGCAGGTGCCGGCGGAGGGCGTCCTCTCGCTCGACCCATCGCTGATTTTGGCGCTGGACGGGACCGGCCCGCCCGCCGTCCTCGACCAGTTTCGGAGCGCGGGCGTCCACACCGTGCTGGTGTCTGACACGTCGAGCGTCGCGGGGACGAAGCAGAAGATTCGACGGATCGCCGGACTGATCGGGCGCGAGGCGAGGGCCGACTCGCTGATCCGGGACATGGAGGCGGACCTGAAGAGGGCCCGCGCGCTCCGTCGGCGCGCCGAGTCGACGCCGGAGGTGCTCTTTATCTACGCCCGGGGCAGCGGATCGATGAGCGTGGCGGGGGAGGGCAGCTCGGCGGAGGCGATGATCAAACTGGCGGGGGGCGAAAATGCAGTCACCGGCTTCGAGGGGTTCAAGCCGATGTCCGCCGAGGCGGTGGTGGGCGCCGAGCCGGACGTGATTCTCATGCTCACACGGGGCCTGGAGAGCATCGGCGGCGTGGAGGGACTAATGGAGCAGCCGGGCATCCCGCTCACGCCCGCGGGGGAGAGAGACCGTGTGGTGGCGATGGACGACCTGCTCCTGCTCGGGTTCGGTCCCCGGCTCGGAACGGCGGTGACGAGGCTTACGGAGAAACTGCACCCCGCCCTCGAGTCGACCGTCTCGTCGTCTACGTCCCAGCAATAGCGCGGCATGGATTCCTCCACGGTCACGGCAGATTCCGGGACGGACACGCACAACGACGCGCAGGGGCCTCCCCGCCCGTCCGACGCCACGTCGTCAAGACAGGCGCGGCAGCGGGGACGTGAGTGGCGGGTCTTGACGGGCCTCGTTGCACTGCTCCTCGGAGCCATCGCGGCGGGCCTGGCGGTCGGGGCCGTGGCCATCTCGCCCGGACAGGTCCTGGCCATCCTCGGCGACAAGGTCGGCCTCTCGCTGCCGTGGTCCTACGAAAACCGACAGGCCCTCGTGCTCACGGCCATCCGGTTGCCGCGGGTGCTGCTGGGGGTGGGTGTGGGGGGCGGGCTCGCCGTGAGCGGGGCGGTGATGCAGGGCCTCTTCCGCAACCCGCTGGCGGACCCAAGCCTCATCGGGGTATCGAGTGGAGCCGCGCTGGCGGCGGTGGTGACGATCGTGCTGGGAAGCACACTGTTCGGCGCGTGGGCCGACGCGCTGGGGGCCGTGCTGCTGCCGGCGGCCGCGTTCGGGGGCGGGGTGGGGGCAACGGTAATTGTCTACCGCCTCGGCACGCGAAACGAGCAGACCTCCGTGGCGACCATGCTCCTAGCGGGCATTGCCATCAACGCGCTGGCCGGGGCCGGAACCGGCCTCATGACATTCATCGCGGACGACGACCAGCTCCGTGACCTCACGTTCTGGACACTGGGCAGCCTCAGCGGGGCCACCTGGACGCAGCTTGCGGTGGTGGGGCCGTGCCTCCTCGGCGGCATGATAGCAGCGCCCTTCCTGGCGCGTCCGCTCAACGCTCTGCTGTTGGGGGAGGGGGAGGCCTACCACCTGGGAATCAACATCGAGCGGACGAAGAAGCTCGTCGTCACGTTGGCGGCCCTCGTGGTGGGCGCCGCCGTCGCCGTGAGCGGCGTCATCGGCTTCATCGGGCTGGTCGTGCCACACCTGCTGCGCCTGGCCGTGAAGCCGGACCACCGAATCCTCATCCCCGGCTCGGCGCTTCTGGGGGGCGCGCTGCTCATCGGGGCCGATGTGCTGGCCCGCACCATCGTGGCCCCCGCCGAACTGCCGATCGGCATCGTGACGGCCCTCGTAGGGGCGCCCTTCTTCCTGTGGCTCCTCCTGCGCGACCGGGGGGCTGGGTACTCGTTCTGACCACCGCCACACACTCCGCAACGCTGTTTCGCTGTTCTCGCAACACACCCGCCCCGCTCACCCTCATGAGCGTCTTCCCGACCGATGCCATGTGCGCCCAGCCCGCGCCGTCCGCCAGTCTGCCTGCGCTCTACAGCCTGCGGATCGACGTGGACTACCTCTCGGCCGATCTGGTCCGGGGGCATGAGACGGGGACAGAGGGTGAGCACCTCGCCGCACAGTACCTCGTGCAGCGCGTCCGGGAGCGGGGACTCGCGCCAGGGCTCGACCGCGCGTGGACACAGCCATTCGACGTTACGCACAGTCCGAATCCACACGCACCGTCGGGACACGGGAGGCCGCGCACCGGCCGCAATGTCCTGGCGCATCTCGACCGTGGGGCCGAGCGCTCCTCGTTCTGCCCAGAGGACATGGCACACCTATTCACTGGTAGCCACGACGACCATCATACGCGCGGCGACCAGCCTCTCGAGGCCGGGGTCCAGTTCTGACTCCCAAACCCACCCGACAGACCTCTCGGCCCCCATCGCCAATTGCACGAATCTCCTGAACGCGCGTCGTCGAGATGACCGACGCGCCAATGCGGTTCTACCATGATTACCCTCCGCGACATTACGGTGCAAATCGGGGACGCGACGCTCATCGAGCGCGTGTCCACCGCCGTGCGGCCCGGCCAGGTGACGGCGGTCGTGGGCCCGAACGGGGCGGGCAAGACGACGCTCCTGCGCGTGGCTAGCGGCGAGCTCGCCCCCTCCGCGGGGACCGTTCGTCTCGATGATCGTCCGCTCTCCGCACTCCCCGAGCAGGAGCAGGCGCGGCAGCGGGCCGTATTGCCTCAGGCCTCCCGGCTTCACTTCTCCTTTTCGGTACTGGAGGTTGTGCTCATGGGCCGCACGCCGCACGTGCAGGGCCGAGAGGGCCCGGAGGACTGGGCCATCGCCGAGGACGCCCTCGATGCCGTGGGGATGGCCGGCTTCGCGGACCGCGATTTTCCGACACTATCCGGCGGTGAGCAGCAGCGGGTCCACCTCGCTCGGGCACTGGCGCAGATTTGGACCTCCCCGGACGACGGACACCGATACCTGCTGCTCGACGAGCCCACCGCCAGCCTTGACCTTGCCCACCAGCAGAATGTACTGCGCACGGCCCGCACCTTCGCGGACCAGGGCACCGGCGTGCTCGCCATCCTGCACGACCTCAACCTCGCGGCACAGTTCGCCGACCACGTCGTCGTGATGGGGAACGGGAGCGTCCACGCCCAGGGCGCCCCGGCGTCGGTGCTCACGCCCCCGTGCATCGATGAGGTGTTCGGATGGCCCGTGTGCGTCCTCGCGCACCCCACGGAGTCGTGCCCCCTCATCGTCCCCGACGGCGCCGAGGCCGAGGCGATGGTCTCCGATCCCAACTCACTCTAACGCTTCCAACCCATTGCTGCCATGCCGACCTCCCCCTCCTCTGCCCCCGACCTCAAACAGCGCTGGAACGCGTTTCGGGATCGCCACCCCGATGTCCGCATCCGCACCGCCGCCGACCGAATGGGCGTGAGCGAGGCGGAGCTCGTGGCCACCGGCTGTGGCGAGCACGTCACGCGCCTCCGCGACGGCTGGCGCGCCCTCCTGAGCCGCCTTCACACACTCGGCCCGGTGACGGCGCTCACCCGCAACGACGCCGCCGTCCACGAAACGACGGGGGTCTACCGCGACATCGAGTTTACCGGCACTCACAACCTGGGCCTCGTGCTGGAGGACAACATCGACCTGCGCCTATTTATGGACCACTGGCATCTCGGCTTCGCCGTGGAGACGCCCCGGGACGGGGAGCGAGGCGACGTGCGCCGGAGCCTCCAATTTTTTGATCGCGACGGCACTGCGGTCCACAGGGTGTTCCTGACGCGTGAGAGCGACCGCGACGCCTACGACGCGCTCGTGGACGCGCACCGCCACGACGACCAGTCCCCGGAGCAGTCCATTGCGCGGGGAGAGGATAATACATCAGCGACATCCCAGTCGGAGGGAGGCAGTGGCCCCCAGACTGCGCCCGATTCAGACATCGACGTAGAGGAGTTTCTGCACGATTGGAGCGAACTGGAGGACACACACGATTTCTTCCCGCTCCTCAGCGAGTACGACGTTTCGCGGGGCCAGGCCCTGCGGCTGGGGGAGGGGCGCTTTACCCGCCGCGTGCCGGACACGGCCCTGCGCCACACGCTCCAGGCTGCCGCCGAGCAGGAGACGCCCATCATGGTGTTCGTGGGGAGCCCGGGCTGCCTCCAGATCCACACCGGCCCCGTCCAGACGCTCAAGGCCACGCCGCCGTGGTACAACGTGCTCGACCCGGACTTCCAGCTCCGTCTCAACGAGGAGAGAATCGACCAGGCCTGGGTGGTACAGAAGCCCACGACCGACGGCCGGGTCACCTCCCTGGAACTGATGGACGCGAACGGCGGCATCATTGCCCGCCTCTTCGGCGAGCGCAAGGACGGCCAGTCGGAGCGGGCCGACTGGCGCTCCATCCTCGAGGGCCAGCCGTCCGCGCCGTAGTCCCGACCCTACGCCTTCTTATACCTTCTGCCTCGCGCTCTCCACAACCACTTTCTCCACGTCCCATACCCATGCACAATCTCCACGGCCCCGACCGACTGTTCGAGACCCGATACGGCGACGTCCTGAAGTGCGCATGCTGCGATCGCATCCAAATTACGTTCCGCGAGCACACGCTGCTGGTGGACGAGGACGAACTGGAAGTGCTGACCGACACGATCAAGCACGCCTGGGAAACCGTGCGCGACGCAGAAGGGCAGGATCGGTGGGAGCTCCAGGCCGGAACCGACGCCGGTCCCGTGTCCATCACGCTCGCCGAGCCGTCGCTCCGCACGCTCCACATCCTTCTTCAGGGCGCGTGGTCGATGTACTCGCTTCAGGAGCGGATGCGGGCCGTGGTGGGCGACGCGGACGACCGAGAGGCCCGCGACGTGCTGCACGACCACGTACCGCCCGCCTCGTCGCAGTGGGGCGGCCTTGGTGAGTCCTCGTAAGTCCGTTCGGCGTCCCATATCCCCTCTATGGCCGACAACGCCTTGCCCCAACGATTCGACGTGGGGCGCCCCTCTCTTCCTCGGCGCCACACTCGGCATACTCTTCCTCACCGAGCTGTAGGGCTTGACTTCGGCGGGTAGGCCGCCACGCGCTCTGTTACAGCGCCACCTCCGCCCCGACCAGGAGCGTACGGCCCGGCATCGGCGCGTCGAAGATCTCGCTGTACTGCCGGTCGAAGGCATTGCGGAGCTCGACGGACAGCGTGGTGCGGGCGCCGGAGAGGCGCGTGTTGTAGGCCAGGCGCCCGTGCACCAGCCCGTAGCGGTCGGTCGCCAGGGACGCATCGCGCAGTCGATTCTTCCACAGTCCCTGCAAGCCCAGCGTCACGGCCCCGGCCCGCACCGACGCACTGCCCTGCAGTTGGTGACGAGCCTCATTGAGGCCGTACTTGTAGGCGGAAGGCGGCTTCTGCCCGTCGAGGCTGGCGTCGAGGAGCGTGTAGGCCGCGTCGAGACTTACGCCCACGGCACCGAGGGCCCGGTCAAACGACAACTCGGTTTCGAGCCCTGTGGTGGTGGTACGGTCCAGATTTTGGGCCTCAAACACCGTTTCCGTCTCATTCCGGAGATAGTCGATGGCGTTGTCGGTCCTGCGGTGAAAGCCCGTCGCGGAAAGCGACAGATTCGCGGGCAGGCGCACGTCCACGCCTGCCTCCCCCGACCAGGCGGTCTCGGCCGTGAGGTCGGCGTTGCCCTGGTTGCTGGGCGAATCGATGAAGCGCTCCAGGAAGTTCGGGGCCCGCACCACGCGCCCCCCACCCGCACGGAGCGTCGTCGGCCCGAGGTTATAGGCCACGTACAACTGGGGGGTCGGCTCCGTCCCGTACGTGGGGTCGTAGTCGACGCGCGTGCTCTGGTTGATCGTGAGACGGGAGGTGGCACGCCAGCGCAGGCTCACAAAGGTCCCGACGGACTGGTCGCCGTGCACCCCGTCCCGGTTGCTGTCGACCCTGCGGAGGCCGGCGGAGGCGCCGCCGGTCACCCGGACGCTGCTCCACGTGCGCGACCCCTGTCCCTGCACCCGAAGGCGGCGACTGATGTGGGTATTGGCGCCCACATTGGGATTGTATGTATACCGGTCGCGGTGCTGCTTGCCGAAGAGTTGGATCTGCCAGGGCGTGTTGCCCTCCCCGGCACTTGCCAGACGGCTCTGCACCCAGAACGTCGAGGTTGCCTCTCGGGCTCGGTCCGTGGAAAAGTCCGAGTAGAAGTGGTATCCCCCAAATTCGCGGTCGTCCACCCCGGCTCGGGTGTAGAGCGTTGCGCCCTCAAGGTCCCGTGACACAGCGGCCGTAGCCGTCCGTCGCTCGAAATCCGTCTGTACCGTGCTCGAGAGATTGCTTCCCTCTGGCGGCTGGTCCGCCGACACACTTCGGCCGTCGCTTCCCTGTACCGAGGCCGCGGCGCTCACGGCCGTCTGGTCCCCTGCGGTGCGGGCCGCCGCCCCCATGTCGTAGAAATTGTTCTTTCCGTACCGGCTGTCAATCCGGGCCGTGGTTCCGTCCGCCTGCACATCCGTCCCGCGGAGGGCCGTCTTCGTGATGAGATGGACCACCCCGCCCAGGGCATCGGGGCCGTAGAGGGCCGTCGCCGGGCCGTGAAGCACCTCTACACGGGCAATTTCTGAGAGGGGCACCGGCAGGTCCATCAAAAAGTGGCCCGTGTACGGATCGTTGATGCGCGCTCCGTCCAGCAGCAGAAGGACGCCGTTGAACGTGGAGCCCCGCATCGTGAGGTCGCTCTGCACGCCAAAGCCGCCCCGACTCTTCACGTCCAGCCCCGCCGCGACGTTGAGCAGCTGGTCCACGCTGTTGACGGACAGGGACTGGATGTCTTGCTGCGTGTACACGCTCACGCGGCGCCCCGTCTCCTGCGCCGCCGAGGCCATGCGGGAGGCCGTCACCACGACGCTGTCGGCCATCTGCACCCGGAACGCCACGTCGGACGTGTCTTGGGCCCGGGCGGGCGTGACCACCAATAGAACAAGCAAGCACGGAAGAAGCAGTCGAGAAGGACGCATGTCAGGGACGGAGATGAATGCAACGATGAACCGGCGGCGATCAACGACTGCACTGAGGGGCAGATCCGCCTCCCTTCCAGAGACTTTTTGAAGACGTGTAACGCCTCGCCTCCCTGCGGCGACGGAGGATCCTGCGCCGGACGCCGCCGATTTCGGAGTGTTACCCATAGACACGTCCTCCTCGCTGCTCTATCCCGTTCCTCCGTCGACTTGCCCGAGTCACTGAAAACTGTTTCCGCTGATGACCTCGAGGACACGCTCGAAAGCGAGCACCCGCCGGTTCTCATCACCACCCTGCCGCGGGAGGCCCACGTGGCGAAGCACATTCCAGGCTCCGTCAACGTTCCGGTTGACGACATCGAACAGGTGGAGACGCTCGTGCCCGACAGGGACGCGCCCGTCGTGGTGTACTGCGCCAATGCGGAGTGTGACGTCTCCCCCAAGGCCGCCCGGGCCCTTGAAGAGAAGGGCTACAAAAACGTGATCGACTTTGAGGACGGCCACGCTGGATGGCGGCGGGCGGGCTATCCGCTGGTCGGCGAGAAGAGCTAGCCGCACATGCGGCGATATCAAAACCACTACGGGCGGGGCGACCGCCCACCAACGCGCCCCATTCGCCGTTCAAGCCAGCCCGGTCGCCGGAACGGGGAGTTGCGGACCGCTTTTTCCAACGTGATTCTACGAGCACGCGACGCCGCTATCGCCCTGCGTGGGCAATTCGTTCCCCACCGCCGCACCACGTGCCTGAGTGATCTGTTGGGGAGGGTCGCACACTCCGTCCAGATCTCTTATCCGTATGCGTCACGTTCGCGCCGTCGCTCTCCTCGGCCTCTGTGCCGTCGTCTTGAGCCTCTCGGGGCCCCCCGCGCTTGGGCAGGAGCGTGCCAGTCTCAACGGATACGTGCGCGACGCGGAGACAGGGGAGACTCTGCTTCAGGCCAACGTCGTTGTGGAGGGCACCAGCCGGGGCGTCGCCACCAACAACGACGGGTACTACACGCTCCGGGCCCTCCCGCCCGGCCCGCAGACGATCGTGGTTTCCTACCTCGGCTATCAGACCCACACGGAGACGGTCACCTTGGGGGCCGGCGAGACAAAGCGCCTCGACGTAGAGCTCGCGCCCGCCGATCTGCAGACGGAGGAGGTCGTCGTGACCGGCGAACAGGACGACGCCAGTGAGCAGCGCATGGGGCTCGACAAGCTCCCCATCGCGACGATCACCGAACTCCCCTCCGTCCTGACGCCGGACCTCTTCCGCTCTCTCGCGCTGCTGCCGGGCGTCACCACGGCCTCGGACTACTCCAGCAACCTGTACATCCGGGGCGGCGGGCCGGCCCAGACCCTCATCCAGCTCGACCGCACGACCGTCTACAACCCGACCCACTTCTTCGGGTTCTTTTCCACCTTCAACCCCGACGCCATCAAGGACGTGCAGCTTTACAAGGGCACCTATCCGGCCGAGTACGGGGGGCGACTGGGGAGCGTCGTCGACATTTACAACAAGGACGGAAATCGGCGCGAGACCACCGGGGGGCTTAGCCTGAGCACGCTGGCGACCCGGGGCTATATCGAAGGGCCCTACGGCGGACGCGACGACGACCCGGCGGGCTCCTACATGGTGGCCGTGCGCCGCTCCACGCTCGAACCGTTGCTCGCGGCGCTGGACGACGTGGACGGGCTCCCCGACACCTTCTACTTCTACGACGTGAACGCGAAGGCCACCTACGACGCAGGGCCCAATGACGACCTCTCGCTGGCCGTGTACGGCGGGCAGGACCAGCTCCTTCTTCGGCCCGGCGACGGGCAGGAGTTCGACGTGGGCTACGGCAACCGAACCCTCAGCGCCGACTGGACCCACCTCTTCTCTGATCAGCTGTTCTCGACGCTCACGGTCGCGGGCTCCCGCTACGAGAGCACGCCGGTGTTTGAGCTCGGCGGGACCCGCTTCACCCAGACGAACGAAGTCAGCGACGCGTCACTGAAGGCGGGCGTGGAATACGTCCCGGGCGACCAGCACACCGTGGAGGCCGGGCTGCACGCCAGTCGCCTCACGTTCCAGTTGCGGAGCACGTTCGACGGGAACGAAACCTTCAACCAGCGCCTGCAGGGCGAGCAGGCGGCCCTCTACTTGAAGGACACCTACACCCCGGCCTCGGACTGGACGATCCGGGGCGGACTGAGGGCGACCTACTTTTCGGAGGGGACCTACCTGCGGCTCGCCCCGCGGCTCTCGGTCAAGCACGACCTCACATCGTCGGTGCAGCTGCAGGCCGCCTACGGCCGCTACCACCAGTTTCTTACGCTGGAGACGAGTCAGCTCTTCACGGCCTTCGACTCCTGGCTCATGACCGACGAGGGCCTGCTCCCCTCCTACGGAGACCAGTTTGCCCTGGGCGTCAACGCCCAGTTGGGGGACGCGTGGCGCCTCGAGGTCGAGGGCTACGCCCGCACCATGCGGGACCTGTTCGAGCTGGACCCCTTTCTGCCCGACGCGGCGGGCGTGCCGTACGCCGATCGCTTTCAGGTAGGCGACGGGCGCGCCTACGGCACAGAGGTGCTCATCCGGCGTCCAGAGGGCCGCCTAAACGGGTTTCTGAGCTACACCCTCAGCCGCACCGAGCGGCGCTTCCCAAACGTCAACCCGTCCGAAGCGGGCACACCGCAGTACTACCCGCCCAACTTCGACCGCACGCACGAGCTCACGCTCGCCCTCAATTACCACTTCACCGACCAGTGGCGGGCGTCCGGCACCTTCAACTACGCCACCGGCCAGGCCTACACGCAGCCCAAGCAACGCTACGAGCTGGTGAACAGTCCCTTCTCGTTCAGCCCGGGCGTGGGAGGAGCCCAGAACGTGCTCGTGAGTCCCTTCAACAACGCACGCCTGCCCCCTTACCACCGGCTTGACGTGGGCGTGGCCCGGACCGGGCAATTTTTCGGGATTGCCGAGTACGAACTGCAGTTGCAGGCCATCAACGCCTATGGGCGGCGCAACGTCTGGTTTTACCAGTTCGAGAACGAGTCGGACGGCACGCTCGACCGATCCGTGACGCCCCAAATTCCCATTCCGGTGCCGAATGTCTCGTTCTCCCTCACGTTCTGACCCGGCGCGGCGTGTCTCGCCCCCTGCGTGCCCCCCAACTACTTCTCTGCATCCATGCGCCGTCTGGTTCTTCTTCTCTTGCCCCTGCTCTTCACGGCTGGGCTCGTCGGCTGCGACACCACCACCGCCCCCACCCCCGAGACACAGGTCGTCGTGGAGGCCTATCTACAGGGCGGCGCGTCCATGCCCCCGGTCCGCCTCACCCGCAGTGTCGGCACGAACGAAGCCTACGTGGCCTCCGAGACGGCTGTGAGGGGGGCAACCGTGGAGGTGCGCCGCCTGAGCGACGGGGGGACGCCCACCGAAACAGTCGGCTTCAGCGAGCGAGAGCCGGGCATATACCGGCCCGACGCCGCGTCGCGAGTGCGCCCCCGCACGACCTACGAGCTGTCCGTGACCACGGACGAGGCGACCCTGACCGCCACCACCACCGTACCGGACACGATCTCGATCGTGGATGCCAAGAATACGACGGCAGTGCACGGGGACACCACCCGGCAGCCCGCCTTCACGATCACCCCGCCGGAAAGTGACCGCGAGCAGCAGGCTGTGCTCGTGATCACCTCCACTTCTCTGGCCGACTTCGGGCGGCCGGAGTCTCAGTTGCGCCGGGGACTGACGCCGTTCTACGCAGACCTCTACGACTCAGACGAGGACAGCATCCGCACCTACCGCACCACCTCTTCGGGGGTGCGGAACGAGGCGAACTTCACCCGCGACGCGAACGGGCGGATTACCACGGCCCTCCCATGGATCTCTGTGGCCTTCTACGGCCCGAACGAGATCGGCGTCCACGTCATTGACGACAACCTGTTCAACCTCATCCGCTCCCAGCAGGCCCAGTCGCCGGGCGGGCCGGGCGGCGGGCTCGGCCCCGGGGAGATTCCGAATGTCATTGAGGACGTGGAGGGCGGCACCGGCGTCTTTGCCAGCTACGTGAAGGCCACCCGGGACGTCACGATCCAGTGTCCGCCTTCGCTTACCCCGGACGAATGCCCGGCCTTCGCGGCGTTTCCGTAGCCGATCGTCCCCAACGACGGCCTCGGGGCCGTTGGGGCTATGCCTCGGACGGACGCCCCGACCCCACCTGCGCCTGTCGCCGCTCTCCAATGTACCCTCCCACGAGGGACGCGACGAGGCCAATGACGAGAACGAGGGCCATGCGCCCGTAAGAGAGAATGTTGGCGCCGCCAAGTGCGACGACGAAGACGTCGATCAGGAGGACGAGCGTGATGAGGCCCGCGACGGCCGCCTCGTACGATGTGTCCCCCGGCGAGCGGAACGCGCAGACGTATCCGGTGGCCTCCAGCCCCAAAAAGACGACAAGCAGCATCACCCAGGCGTAGGGCGCGTCAATGGCAGCCGCCGGATTTCCGAAGAGGCCGAAGACCCAAATCACGAAGTTCACCAGGAATAGGCTCACGGCGAATCCGAGGATGGTTCCGGCCATGACCCAGTCCCAGGACAGCGCCGCGGACTCCGATTCGGCGTAGGTCCGCTGCAGCGTCTCTCCGGCCCATGCTCCCCCGAACGTGAGGACGAGCCCGTTGAGGAAAGCGACGACCATCGTGTACGTGAAGGCCCCGTCACTCACGAGGGAATCGAACGCCTGCAGGCCGAGCGCCGAAATGATAAAGTAGGCCGCGACGGCCACCAGTACCGCCGCCAGGGCCGGCTCCAGCACCGTCTCGCCCTCACTCAGGGCCCCATAGGTCGCCCCCGCGAGGATAAAGCCGGAGATCATGGCGAGCAAGGGGAAAGTGGGGGCCCCAAACGCATTTCCGGTCATCCAGGTAAAGAGCACGACGAAGACCACGCCAGTGAGGAAGGACCCCACGATGGCCCGGGGATCAAAGCGAAAGGCAGAACGAGTAGACATTACGTATCGGGATTCAACTCGTGAGGAGTCGGGTAAGAGAGCATGCGGAGGCGGGAGCAATCACTGGGCCCAACCGGCGCTCCGTCACCCCCCAATATAAGAATACGAAGCTCAGAAGAAAGCCGGCCGAGCGCCTGCAGATCAGCCGGTTCAACGGGTGCCGCTCTCTTCGCCTATCCGCCCTGAGACCCCCAATTCACTTGGTTAAATCCGCATGACCCCATCGGAACCCCTTGTTTCGGAGCAGGTGGGACGATACACTACACAGTTCCGAGGAAAAAGTGATGCCTGAAGAGCAAAGGCACTGTTCTGGGTACGTCGACATGCGTTTCCTGGAGGGCGGGGGGAGCCGCCCCCGTCACGGTCTTTTCCCCACGCACGGTCTCGTCTCCACGAGCGTCGGCCCTGCCCGTAGCCCCCCGCAGGGCATCGTCACGCTCGCGCCTCCCTGCACTGACTACCGACCAGCCTGCCTGCTTCATGGATTCTACCGCTCCCTCTCACCGCGTCGTCGTTACCGGCCTCGGGGCCCTCACGCCCCTCGGCCACTCCGTCGATGAGTTCTGGGACGGCCTGCGGGCCGGCAAGAGCGGGGCGGGCCCCATTACCAAGTTCGACGCGTCGGACGTCCGCACCAAAATCGCGTGCGAAATTGCGGGCTTCGACCCCACCGATTATATGAGCGCGAAGCTGGCCGAGCGCCAGGACCCGTTCAGTCAGTACGCCCTGGCCGTTGCCCAGCAGGCCTTCGACGACGCGGACCTCGACACCGATGCCCTCGACCCGGAGACACGAGACGACATTGGGGTCATCTTCGGCACGGGCGTGGGCGGCAGCAACCTATTCGTCGACTCGGTGCTCGACCTCGACGAGAACGGGGCGCGGCACATCTCTCCCTTCTTCGTGCCCATGATGATCAGCAACATGGCCGCCGGCCTGGTCGCCATGGAGCATACGCTGCGCGGCCCCAACCACTGCGTCGTGAGCGCGTGCGCCACCGGCAACGACGCCATTACCGACGGGCTCCTGCTTCTGCGCCAGGGTCACGCCCGCGCCATGCTCGTGGGCGGCACGGAGGCTTCGATCAATGAGCTCTGCGTGGGGGGCTTCGCCTCGATGCGGGCCCTGTCGACCCGAAACGACGAGCCCACGAAGGCGAGCCGCCCGTTCGACGCGGACCGGGACGGATTCGTGCCCGCCGAGGGCGCCGGCGCCCTCATGCTCGAGACGCTGGAGCACGCCCGCGAACGCGATGCTCCCATTTACGCCGAGGTGGCGGGCGTGGGCAAATCGAACGACGCCCACCACTACGCCGCCCCCGACCCGGACGGACGAGGGGCCGCCCTGGCCATGGACAAGGCGCTCGACGACGCCGGCCTGGCCCCGACCGACGTGCAGCACATCAACATGCACGCCACCTCCACCCCCGTCGGCGACGTAATCGAATCGGACGCCGTGAAGCAGGTATTTGGCGATCACGCCCACAACCTCAACCTGTCCGCCACCAAGAGCATGACCGGCCACATGCTCGGCGCCGCCGGCACGGCCGAGGCCATTGCGTCAATCCTCGCGATCCGCGACGGGCAGGTGCCCCCGACAATCAACCACGAGACGCCGGGCGAGGACTGCGACCTCAACTACACCCCCAACGAGGCCGTGGAACGCGACGTCTCGGCGGCCCTCACCAACGCCTTCGGCTTCGGCGGCCACAACACCACCATTGCACTCACGGCGTTTGAGGACTGACCGTCGGCCGCCCCCGTCGTCCTTGCCGTGACGAGCTTGCCTTCTGTGCCCAGCGGGCGCGATCCATCAATGTCCTCCCTACCCGATTCCCTCGGCGGCGTCGCCGACCTGCTCGACATCACGGTCGAGACGGCCACTGCTGAGCGCGTCGTTGCGACCATGCCGGTGACGCCCGATCATCATCAGCCCTTCGGGCTGCTGCACGGAGGGGTGAGCGTGGTCCTGGCCGAGACGGCGGCCAGCCTCGGGGGCTTCCTGGCAACGCCGGATGGACAGGGAGCCGCGGGCCTCGAGGTGAACGCCAATCACATGCGCCCCGTGCGGGATGGGACGCTGACGGCCACGGCCACCCCGCTCCACACCGGGCCCACCACACAGGTGTGGGCGGTCAAGATTCGAGATGCAGACGATCAACTCGTGTGTGCGAGCCGTTGCACCCTGGCCATCGTTGACCAGACGGATGCCCCCTCGGTGGCGTGAGGGACCGAACTCACTTTGCCTCGACGCCTCTTCCCGATGCCCGACGCTTCCCTCTCCGGCGTTCACCACATCACGGCCCTATCCGGCGACGCGCAGGACAACCTCGACTTCTACGCGGGCGTGCTCGGCCTGCGCCGGGTCAAGACAACCGTCAACTTCGACGACCCGACCACACACCACCTCTACTACGGCGACGCCTCGGGGCGCCCCGGGACCACGCTGACCTTCTTTCCCTGGCCGCAGGCCACAAGTGGACGGGGCGGGGCGGGCATGGTGCGCACCGTGGCGTTTGCCGTACCCGAAGACACCCTGGCCGACTGGCGCGACCACCTCGGCGCGCACGGCATTGAGCCGGAGATGAAGACCCGCCTCGACGAACGCCGCCTCCACTTTTCGGACCCGAGTGGGCTATCACTGGCATTGGTGGGCACCGACGCCGCCGAGGACGCCACGCCCTGGACCGACGGCCCCGTGCCCGCGGGCCTCGCGATTCGGGGCCTCCACGCACCCGCCCTGCCCGTCTTTCGCGACGACCGGACCCCGGAGCTCTTCACAGACGTATTCGGCTGGACCCGGGCGGGCACGGACGGCGACGTCGTGCGCCTCGAGGGGCCCGGGACGGGCGTCGGCACCGCGGTGGACCTGCTCGTGCGCGACCGCCACCCGTCCGGCCGCATGGGCCGGGGCACGGTGCACCACATCGCCTTTCGGGCACCGGATGAGGAGGCCCAGCGGGCGTGGCAGTCTCGCCTGCGGGAGCACGGCCTCCAGGTGACCGACGTGAAGGACCGCCACTACTTCCGCTCCGTCTACTTCCGCGACCCGGACCGGACATCGGGCCTCCTTTTTGAGATCGCCACGGACGGGCCCGGATTCCTCGTCGACGAGAGCGAGGCGGAGCTCGGCCAGTCCCTCGTGCTGCCGGAGCACCTTGAGCCCCGCCGTGCCGACCTGGAGAGCGCCCTCCCGACGCTCACCGCCCCTTGACCCGCCCGGATTCCTCGTCCCCATTTGCCTTCCATCTCTTCCATGAGCACCGACGTCATCCACCAGGACCAGCCCGTGCACACCGGCGGGGCCGCGCTCGATGACGCCCAGGCGGGGCTCGTGCTCCTGCACGGGCGCGGCGCCTCCGCCCAGGGCATGCTGCAGCTCGCCGACGACCTTGACGTGCCGGACGTCGCCCACCTTGCCCCTCAGGCCCGGATGCGCTCGTGGTACCCCCAGTCGTTCATGGCCCCCCGCGACCAGAACGAGCCGGAACTCGCGTCGGCCCTGGAGACCATCGGCGACGTGCTTGGGCAGCTACAGGACGTGGGAATCGGTCCCGAGCGCACCGTCCTGCTCGGGTTCTCGCAGGGCGCCTGTCTCGCCACCACGTACGTCGCCCAAACCCCGCAGCGGTACGGCGGCGTCGTGGGGCTCAGTGGCGGCCTCATCGGCCCCGAAGGCGCCTCGTTCGACTACGCGGGCTCCCTCGATACGACCCCCGTCTTTCTGGGCTGCAGCGACCAGGATCCCTATATCCCTCGGGAGCGCGTGGTGGTGACCGCCGATGTGCTGCGGGCCCTCAACGCGGACGTCACCACCCGCATCTACGAGGGGCTGGGCCACACCACCAACGACGACGAGCAGCAGCACGTCCGGTCCCTTCTCCGCCGCTGTATCGACTCAAGCACGGCGTAGTCTCTCGATAGCGCATGACGACTCCCGACTGGGCCAAGCACGCCGTCTTCTATCAGATCTTCCCCGACCGCTTCGCCCGGAGCGGTGAGGTGGAGGCGCAGGACGCGGTACGGCTGAAGCCGTGGGGCACGCCGCCCGAGGAGCAGGGGGTCCAGGGCGGGGACCTGTACGGGGTCATCGACCGGCTCGACTACCTCGACGCCCTGGGCGTAACGGCCCTCTACCTCACTCCCATCTTCGCCTCGGCGGCCAACCACCGCTACCACACCTACGACTACTACGAGGTGGATCCCCTGCTGGGCGGCACCGAGGCCCTGCGTGCACTGCTCGACGCGGCCCACACCCGAGGCATGCGGGTCGTCCTGGACGGCGTCTTCAACCACGCGAGTCGCGGCTTCTGGCCCTTTCACCATGTCCTCGAGAACGGGCCCGACTCGCCCTACGTGGACTGGTTCAAGATCAAGGACTGGCCCCTCCGCCCCTACGCCTCCGATCAGCCTCACAACTACGCTGCCTGGTACGGCATTCCCGCCCTGCCCGAGTTCAACACCGACCATCCACCGGTGCAGAACTTTCTCCTCGACGTGGCCCGCCATTGGATCGAGTTCGGGATCGATGGGTGGCGCCTCGACGTGCCCCGCGAGATTGAGACGGACGGCTTCTGGGAAGCCTTCCGCACGGTCACAAAGGACGCCGATCCAGAGGCCTACCTCGTGGGCGAAATCTGGGACGAGGCCCCGTCCTGGCTCCAGGGCAACCGGTTCGACGGCCTCATGAACTACCCGCTGCTCGACGTCACCCTCAGCTTTTTCGGGGCCGGATCGCTGCGCGACTACTCGAAGGCCCATCTCACGTTCGACCCAATCGACGCCCCGGCCCTCGCCGACGAACTGGACCGGCTTCTGGCGCTCTACAGGTGGGAGGCCACCTGTGCCCAACTCAACCTGCTCGACAGCCACGACATGGCCCGGGCGCAGTGGATTCTGAACAACAACACCGCCGCGTTCCGCCAGGCCGTCCTCTTTCTCATGACGATGCCGGGCACACCCTGCATCTACTACGGCGACGAAATCGGGCTCTCGGCGGCTGGGGATCCGCACTGCCGCGAGGCGTTTCCGCGCGACGAAGCAGATTGGGACACGGACCTGCTCTCGTTCTACCGGTCGGCCACTGCCCTGCGCCACCGCCACGAGGTGCTGCGCACGGGTCGCGTCGAGGTCCTACATGCCAGCGGGCGGACGCTCGTGCTTCGACGAACGCTGGGCGACGCAACGGCCCTCATCGCCTTCAACGCCGGCCCGGATGCGGCGCAGGTCGTCCTTGAGACTGCCGCCCTGCCCACAGGGCCCCTTTCGGCCGCCTGGCCGCCGTCCGCCGATGCACCGCTCTCGGCGTCCTCATCCCCCCTGGCCCTCTCTCTCCCGCCCCGCGGAACGCGCGTATGGACGACGGACTGACCCCGCCGTCGCTACTGCCGCGGAGGGGACTGGTCCTGGGACACGTCCGTCCCGGGCTGTTCGCTGTCGGGCAACGTCCCGTCGGGAAGTAGGTGAGCGACGGCCTGAACCAGATTGGCCCGCGTGAAGGGATGCCGGAGGGCCGCGTCGGACCATTCGGGGGATGGACGCGTCACCCACAGCTTCAGCGTCGCGGGCGCCTCGGACCCCTGCAGTTCTGCCCGAAGCGCCTCCCGTGCCGCGCTGCCGGGTAGCCCCCCGGCAACAAGGGCCCGCGGGGAGCGGCGACGGAGGTGCATCGTCCCCTCCGCCGCGGTCGATGCCGTGACGACCCGACATCGCTCCCGCAGGCTCGTCTGCAGGAACAGGCGGCGATTGGCGCTCCGGTCCACGACGAGCACCAAGGGCCGAGTCCGCAGTCCGGACGGCGGCTCTACGAGTGGGGGAAGAAGTCCTGCGTTCATTGTGCCAGGCCTGGCGTGTCATGATCAATCCGTGGCTCACGGCCGACCTTTCGGGACCGCGTTGTGCGTCGAAACGCAACAGTCGTGCGGAGACGACTTTCTCACCCGCCTGGCGGGGGTGGGGGCGCCAGCGCCTCGACCGTAATCGTGACCGTGGCCTCCCCAGAGGTCCACCCGTCCCGGTCGGTGACCCTGTAGGTGTACTCGTCCGTCCCGGTAAAGCCCGGCTCGGGCGTGTAGGTCACCTCGCCGGTCGACTCGTCGACGCGCACCGTTCCGTGGGCCGGCGTGCGCCGAACCTGCACCGTCGAGGCGTCGAGCGCGCCGTCCGCGTCCGTATCGTTTTCCAGAACCGTCGTGGTCGTCGCCTCTCGCTCGGTCGTCTCGTCGCGGTCGGCGGCCGCCGCGGGCAGCTGGTGCCCCCCGCGTCCGCAGCCCTGCACCGTGCCCATCGTCAGCGCCACTACCCCCCCGTTGGCACCGGCGGCGTAGACGTGACAGCCGACGCCCACGACCGAACGGATCGGGGCCCCTACCCCTGCCAGTCCCACGAGGTCGATGGTCCCGACCAGGCGGAGCCCGGTGCCGACGTCGCCCGCGTCGAGCCCCCGATCGTCCACCCGATACACATCGAGGCGGCCGTCCGGGCGGGCGGCGTATACGAACCCGGACGGCTCGTTCGGCACCGCCGGGTCGCTCTCGTGCAGAGAGACACTGGTGTAGGCTGGGCCCGACCGGCGGAACAGCGCATCGCCGCTCTCCGCATCGAGGACGGCCAACCCATGGGATCCGAGTGCCAGAAACAGGCGCTCCCCGTTTAGGGCCGATCCGCTCCCCGCCCGCAGTTGTTCTACGCGCCCGTTGCCGAGACCGGAGACCTCCGTGAAGGCCCCGTCGCCCTCAATCTGTTCCGCGTACAGCCCTCCGTCCCGACCGGTCGCGAATACCGCGCTCGATGTAGCGGCCACCGATTTCAGCGCTGCGCCGGAGACCGCCCGGCGCGTCTCGGTGCTCAGGGCAGCATCGAAGCGAAACAGGGTCCCCTCATCCGACACGGCGTACACATCATGCTCGCGGTCCCTCTCCGGCGCCGTGGCAACGCCGCTTCCGACGGACCCGGCCAGTCCCGCCACGGTCGCCCGCGGGGCCTCTACCTCATCGAGCTTCAGCAGCGCGGCCGGGGTGCCCCGAAGGTCGCCGTTGTACGCGGAGGGACGCAGTCCCCCAGTCACGTACATGGCCGTTTCCTCGTCGTCGTACGCCACGTCCTCCACGTCGAGCATATCGCTGCCGAGACTGCTCGGGGCGAGGAGCGTCGTCGGGGCGCTCGCATCGAGGCGGTCGATGCCCCCTCCGAAGGCCGCCCCCGGCGTCTTGTATCCAATGTACATCGTGCCGCCCGCGTGGGTGAGAGCGCCGACCCGCATCGTGTCACGGGGCGGGGCCACCCGGGTCACACTCGCGAGCGCAACGCGCCCCGGCCCGTTCGTCGAGGAGGGCTCGGGGGACGCGGCACGGGTCAGCGAGGCGGTCTTGCGGAGGCCGGTCATCCGCGCTCCCAGGTCGCTGGTTTTTTGGAAAAGCGACGAGGCGTCCTCCTCGTCCGCGTCCGGCCCGACGGGGGCCGTCGCGTCGCAGCCGCTGAGCACGAGGCCCAGAATAAGTGCAGAGAAGAGCAGACACGCCGTGTTCGACACACGAGCAGGCATAGCGCGGAACGGCACGTTTGGACAGGGGGGGACGAGATCGTCGCGCCTCTCCGGCCCCGTTCGCATCGCCACGGGCCCCTTCAAAGACGCCTCTACAGAATGGGAAATCCGAAACAACTGTGCTGGTAGATATTGCGCAAATCCATGCATAGATCTGGCGCCGTCGTGTCTCCCGTTTGTACAGATCACGCATGGGTTTGACGATTTCACGCATCGCCTCGGCGGCGGCCCCGCCGTCTCGAGACGCCTACAACACGTCCTGGGTGTCCACGTCGACCGCTACGTGGTAGCCATTGGGCGGCGTGCCGTGGGCGTCGCGCGTCCGGCGCAGGGCTGTTTGGAGGGGCGCCGGGCTGCCGCCTCGCACCTTCAGGAGGGTGCGATAGCGGTGCTGCTTCTTTACGCGCTGAATGAAGGCCGGCTCGGGGCCCATCACCCCGGCCGGTCCCGCGTGCTGCCGCAGCTGCTCGGTCCAGTTCTCCGCGAGGCGCTCCACCCGATCCGCGTCCGGCCCCCGAAACTCGACGGTCGCCACGTGCCCGAAGGGCGGGTAGCCCAGCTCGCGGCGCTCGGCCAGGGCCTCCTCCGCGAAGCCCTCGTAGTCGTGCTCCTGCGCGTAGCGGAGGGCCATGTGGTCCGGGTTGCGGGTCTGGAGAATCACCTCGCCGGCCAGCTCACGGGTCCGACCCGCCCGCCCGGCCACCTGGGTGAGGAGCTGAAACGTGCGCTCCTCCGCCCGGAAGTCGGGAAAGAGGAGCCCCACGTCCGCGTCGACCACCCCCACCAGCGTCACCCGGCTGAAGTCGAGCCCCTTTGCGATCATCTGTGTGCCCAGGAGGATGTCGGCCCCGTTCTCGAACCGGCGGAGGAGGTCGTGATGGCCGTGCTTCTCGCGAGTGGTGTCGCGGTCCATGCGGAGGATCGTCGCGTCGGGGACGACGTCGTCGAGCTCCGCCTCCACGCGCTGGGTGCCCGTGCCGATCTGGCGGATGTCGCGGCCGCCGCACTCCGGGCACTGGTGCGGGACGCGGGCGGCGTAGCCGCAGTAGTGGCACCGGAGCTGCTCCCCCCCACCGTTTCGGTGCAGCGTAAGGCTCACCGAACAGCTCTGGCACTCGGGGGCCCAGCCGCAGTCCTCGCACTCCAGAACCGGCGCGTAGCCCCGGCGGTTTTGGAGGAGGATCGTCTGCTCGCCCCGATCCACGCGCGTGCGGATGGCCTCCCGGAGCGGATCGGCCAGGGCGCCGTCCAGCTGATGCTTCTTGCGCTGCAGGGCGAGGTCAAGGACGCGGACGTCGGGGAGCGCGGCGGTCTTCCCCGACGCATCGGGCACCCGCTCGGGCAGCTCGAGCCGCTCGTACTTGCCCCAGCGCGCGTTCATGGTGCTCTCCAGGCTGGGCGTGGCCGAGCCGAGGATGCACACCGCGTCGGTGCGGTGGGCGCGCATCACCGCCACGTCGCGGGCGTGGTAGCGCGGGGCCGGGTCGAACTGCTTGTAGGAGGTCTCGTGCTCCTCGTCCACCACGATGAGGCCCAGGTTCTCCAGCGGCGCGAGGACCGCCGAGCGCGGGCCAATGGCGATGGCGGCCTCCCCCGTGCGCAGACGACGCCACGCGTCGTAGCGCTCGCCCATGTTCATCTGGGAGTGGAGGACGGCAATCTCGTCGCCGAAGTGCGCCCGGAAGCGCTGGACGGTCTGCGGCGTGAGGGCGATCTCGGGTACGAGGATAATGCCGGTACGCCCCCGCTCCCGGACGGCCTTGAGTGCGCGGATGTAGACCTCGGTCTTGCCGCTCCCCGTGATGCCGTGGAGCAGGAAGGTGCCGTAGCGGTCCGCGCCTACGGCACTGGTGACGGCGTCGAGAGCATCCTGCTGGGCCGGCAGCAGGTCGTGGTTGGGCGGCGGGTCGGGCGCGGGCAGGTCGTCGAGGGGCGAGCGCATCACCTCCTTCTCCACCAGTTCCACCATGCCCTTCTCCACGAGGCTGCGGACGGTCGAGTACGACGCGTCGGCCCGTTCCATCACGTCGGTCCGGCGCGGCTCGGGGGTGCCCTCGGCCCGGAAGCCCGCCAGCGCCCGGATCACGGCGCGCTGCTTCTTGCCGCGCAGCTGCTCGACGAGGTCGTCCGGGGCGTCCTTGTGCTGGAAGGCGGGGGCGAAGCGGAGGTGCGTTTCGGTCTTGGGCGCCACTCGCTCGTCGGACAGGGCCGTCTCCACCTCCACGACGCCGTCCGCGGCCATGCGGCGGACAAGGGCGAGCGGCACGGCGGGACCCACCCGCTTGCGGACCGCCGCGAGGGTCGTCTCGCCGCGCTCCGCCAGGTCGTCGAGGACGGCCCGTCCTCCCTCGTGGTCCATCCAGGCGTCCGGCGCGGCGTCGGTGCGGGCTAGGCGGTGCTCCGTCTCGACGGTGGTGCCGGCCGGGAGGACGGCCTTCAGCGCCTCCCCCCAGGGACAGACGTAATAGTCGGCGATCCACTTCGTCAGCTCCAACAGTTCGTTCGTGCAGACCGGCACGTCGTCGAGCACGTCCAGGACCGCCTTCACCTCAAAGCTGAGCGTCTCGGCCGCCGGCCCCTCGCCCGCGATCACGCCGGTCAGGCGCCGGTTGCGAAACGGCACCAGCACCCGTGCCCCCGTCTGGACCGTCCCGGCTAGGGCCTCCGGCACGCGGTACGTGTAGGCCTGATCGAGCGGAAGGGGCAGGACGACATTGACGGTCACCGGAGCAGACAGGACGGTTTTGAAAGTGAATCCGCTCCCCGCTGTACGGACCGCTGGTGTGCGGGTGCCGGACCGCCCCCAATCGCCCCGCTGCACCTCAGGCCTGATCGCTACGTGTTGGACGTCGTCTGGACCCAGTCCGCCGCGACCTCGATCTTGACGGCCTGCCGCACGGCCTGCACCTGCACCAGCAGGTAGGTCTGCCCCCGGTGCTGCAATACCTCCCCCGTCAGGCCCTGCAGGCGCTCGGGCCCCCCCGTAATCGTGACGGTCTCCCCCACCGAGGGGCGGAGATCCGCCGTCGAGAGCCGCTCGGGCACCGCCTGGGCCTTCTGGAGCCGCTCGACTGTCTCCTCGCGGAGGCGAGCCGGCTCGCCATCAAAGTGCACGCAGCGCACGATGCCGTTCGTGCGGAGCACGCGCAGGCGGTCTCGCTCGTCGACCCGGGCAAAGAGGTAATTGCGGAAGAGCGGCTCGGTGACCTCTTTCGTGCGGTCGGACCACTGCCGCACCTCCGTCTTCTTCGGCACCATCACGTCGATGCGCCGCTCGTCCAGGCGGGTTTCGCACTTCTTTTCGGCCCGGGCCCGGGTGTAGAAAACACGCCAGACGCGGTTGTCGTCGGGGGATGTGGTCATGACGCGGGCGATCGCTGGAGGGAACGTTGAGTGACCGACGGGGATGCGTAGGCGGCGCCACGGCCCTCATGCGGGGACGAGTGAAAAGGGTTCCTTCGTCTTGTCTTTTTCTCCGTCGATTGCAACGCGGGGACATCATCTCTGTCTCGACCACCGAGCCACTACAATTCTCTTTGGGGGCAAACGCAACCGTCAGACAGACCTGGGCGTCGCTCCGCTACACGTCCGCGTCCATCCGCGCCTTCGTGGTGTGGGTCGCGGGGGCGTTGATCGGGTCCTCGGGCCAGTAGTGCTTTGGGTAGCGCCCCCGCATGTCTTTCCGCACGTCGTGGTAGGTGCCTCGCCAGAAGCCTTCGAGGTCCTGCGTGATTTGGACCGGGCGCTGGGCTGGTGACAAGAGGTGAAGCGTCAAGGGCACACGCCCGCTGGCGATGCGCGGCGTCTCGGTGAGCCCGAACAGTTCTTGGACACGCACGGCGAGGACGGGCGCCTCGGGGGTAGAGTAGTCGATGGACCGGTCGTACCCGCTGGGCACCGTAACGTGGGTGGGGGCCCACGCCGTCAGGCGGTCGCGCTGGTCGTAGGAGAGCTGGTCACGCAGAATCTGAGGGAGGTTGAGCTGCTGGAGGTCGTCGGCCCGCCTCATGCCGTACAGGTGGGGCAGGAGCCAGTCCCCCAGCGTATCGAGCAGCGGCGCGTCGCGCACGTCGGGCCAGTCGTCTCCCAGATGGTGATGCAGAAACTGAATGCGGTGCTGGAGCTGACGGGCGTGGTCGGTCCACGGCAGCAGGTCCAGACCTGCCTCCCGAATGCCATCCACCAGCGCCTCGGCCACCGCCGTGGGATCGGGGTCCTCAACGGGTCCCTCCGTGAGCGTAAGGGCGCCAAGCTGCTCGCGGCGGCGGGCCCGCACTCGCTCCCGCGTCGCGTCCCACGCCACCCTCGTTTCGGTCTCGATCTGCTCACCAAAGTAGTCGACGATCTCGTCTTCGGAGAGGGGCGCGGCTAGGAAGATGCGGTTTTCCTGCCGTCGGGCGTCCACGTGGGCCGCCACCAGGTGATCGGCGTCCGACAGCAGTTGGGGCCGTGGCAGCTTGGCGGCGCGGCCGGTGCGGAGCCGGAAGCGTCCGCTCTGCCCCTCGCGCCGCTGCGCAAGACGGTCCGGGTAGGCGAAGGCCGTCAGCAGGCCCGCCACTTCCACGTCGCCCTCCGTCTCCCGGTCGACCCCCAGCTTGGCCCGCCAGTGGTCGGCCACCTTGCGGACATGGCCGACGGCGCCGTAGGGGACCACGTAGCTTCGGGCGTGGCTCGGGGTGGGCCGTTCCCCGCGGCGCAGGCGGTGGAGCGCCTCCAGGCGCAACCGGAGATCTATGTCCGGCGCCTCGCCCTGTCCCTTAAAGATGTCGCGCTCGCTGAGCAGGGCCGCCAGGTCGCACGCCACGGGCCCGTGGCCCAGGGCCTGAGCGTTGAGAAGCATGTGGGCGAGGCGGGGATGCAGCCCGAGGTCGGCCATTTCGCGGCCGTGGTCGGTAATCGCGCCGTCGCCATCGACGGCCCCGAGGCGCCGCAGGAGGTCTTGTGCCTGCTGGTAGGTGTCGTCGGGGGGCGGGTCGAGCCAGCGGAGCGCCGACGGGTCGGGCGTGCCCCACATCGCCAGCTCGAGGGCGAGGGGCGCGAGGTCGGCGTTCTCGATCTCCGGCGCGGTGTGCGGATCGAGGTGGTGCTGCGTGCGCCTCGTCCAGAGCCGGTGGCACGTGCCGGGCGCCACGCGTCCGGCCCGGCCCGCACGCTGGTCGGCGGAGGCCTGCGAGACGCGGACTGTCTCTAAGCGCGTCATGCCGGTCGTGGCGTCGAACCGCGGGGCGCGGCGGAGGCCGCTGTCCACCACCACGCGGACGCCCTCGATGGTGAGGCTCGTCTCGGCGATGTCGGTGGCCAGGACGACCTTGCGCTCGCCGTCCGGGCTCGGCGCGATGGCCGCGTCCTGCTCGGCCGGGGGCAGGTTGCCAAAGAGGGGATGCAGCGTCACGTCGCCAGGCACATCGCCCTCCAGCCGCGATTCGGTGCGCCGAATTTCTCCCGCTCCGGGCAGGAAGACGAGCACATCCCCCTCGGTGTCGCGGAGCACCTCCTGGACCGTCGCCGCCACGGGGGGCGCAATGCGATCCCCCGGGCTGAGTGGTTGATCGGCGTGGTGCACGTCCACCGGGTAGCTGCGGCCTTCGCTCTGGATGAGGGGGGCATCGTCCACGAGCCCCGCGATGGGCCCGGTGTCGAGCGTGGCGCTCATGACAAGCACCCGCAGGTCGGGCCGGAAGACCTCGCGCGCCTGCAGCGTGAGGGCGAGCCCGAGGTCGGCCTGCAGGTTGCGCTCGTGGAACTCGTCCAACAGCACCGCCCCTACGCCCTCCAAGGCGGGATCGTCCTGCAGCATGCGCGTGAGCACGCCCTCCGTGACGACCTCGATCCGGGTACGGCTGCTCACCTGTGTGTCCATGCGCACCCGGTAGCCCACCGTCTCACCGGCGTCCTCGCCGAGCTGCTTCGCCATGTACTGCGCGGCGGAGCGGGCCGCCAGCCGCCGCGGCTCCAGCATGAGGAGACGATCGCCGCCAAGCCACTCCTCTCCCAGCAGGGCCAGCGGCACGCGGGTCGTCTTGCCCGCCCCCGTCGGGGCCTGCAGCACCGCCTCCGTCCGCTCGCGAAGCGCGGCCGTCAGGTCCGGCAGTACGTCGTTGATCGGAAGGTCCGGCATTCGCGTCCAGGGGCACCCGTTCAAACATCTGCCGCAGGGCTTGTAGCCACGGGCCGAGCGGCGGGTTTCGGGACACGTGTCCTCCACACGCTTCCAGCAACGACACGTCCCGTCCCGTGCCCGAGCTACGGAATGGGACGAGGACGGCCCTCCGCCGGACGAGCCGTTTCGGATTGGGACGCCCCCCTGTGGCCGCCCGCCACGTTCTCGCCCAAAGCAGGAGGATGACTCACCTCCTCACGCCTCCTCCCTGGACTCCCAATCCACCTGGAGCCCGGCTTCCTCCGTACGCACGTCAAGCGCACTGACGTGCGGGATCACCGCCGTGGCCTCCGCAAGGGCACTGGGGGAGGTTGAGGTTGCTACCCCCAGGACCAACGCGCCGGCTCGACGGGCCGATTCTACACCCGCCGGGGCATCTTCGAGGACGACCGCCCGATCGGGCCCCACCCCGAGCCGATCGGCGGCCTGCTGATACGGCTCGGGATCCGGCTTGCCCTGGTCCACGTCGTCGGCCGTCACAAGCACCTTCGGCTCCGGAAGCCTGACGTGCGCCATCCGCGAGGTGGCCGTGTGGTGGCGCCCACTGGTGGCAATGGCCCACCGGTCTTGGGGCAGACGGTTGAGGAGCGCCTTCGCCCCGTCGAACGCCTCCAGTCCCTCCGTATCGGTGGCCATCTCGTCCCCCAGCCGGTCGATCTCAGTCTCGGGGTCGAGGTGGGGGGCCACTTCTTCAATCACCTCAATCGCCGGACGCCCCGTGTTGACGGCCTCGACCTCCTCGAACGGAATGCCTCGATCCTCCGCCCAGCGCTTCCAGCGCCGCTTGATCACCGCGTCGGAGTCGATAAGGACGCCGTCGAGATCAAAAATGATGGCATCGCACGAGAGAGCCATGGGACCGGAGGAATCAGGGAAAGGGGGCTGGGACCCGTGCCTGTGGGCGGCAACAGATTTTCCAAACTCCGTCTGTGGGGCCGGGTTCGGTTTTGGTCGACTTGAAAGGGCTTTCTACGAGCGTGCTTCACGAGCGCTTTTTCTTTCCCCTCCCCCCTCTTCGCCCCGCCCAACACGGCAACCGTTCCCACTCATCCCTCCCGCGTGCGATTCACGGCAGTCCGCCGCCTGGCGTTTGCGTTCGTCCACCGAGATTTGCTTTATGTGATTAGTTCAAATTGCTTTTCGACGAGCAACCGTGCCTACGTCTTCGGGCAACTGTCTCCATTCTTCTCTGCATGTCCTCCTCGCCTGTACTGCTATGCCCTCAATGTCCTCCACCCGCGGCCCGCTGCTCATCGCCGCGCTCCTGCTGGCCGGCCTCTTCGTAGGCTGCGCGAGCTCTCAGTCCACGACGGCGCCCACCCCGGATAGCGCTGAGCAGGCCCAGTCGTCCGCCCAAAACAAGACGGGCGGGGACGGCCTCAAGCCCTTCGGCGACGTCATCCCCGACACGGCCCGGACCGACTCCGGCCTGCTTACGACGCACCGCTTCGACGGCAAGCTGTACGTCGAGCTCCCCGACTCGCTCATCGGGCAGGAATTGCTGATGGTCTCCCGCGCCGCCCGGACGCCCGACGGCTTCGGGTATGGCGGCGAGAAAACCGGCACACGGGTGCTTCGCTGGCAGCGGCGCGGCGACCAGTTGTACCTCCGCGTGGTCAGCCACGAAGAGACGGCCGAGGAGGACGACCCCGTCTACCGGGCCGTGCAGAACTCCAACCTGGAGCCCATCATCCAGTCCTTCTCCATCGAGGCCCACAACGAGGACTCGACCGGCGTCGTCGCGGAGGTGACGGACCTCTTCACCTCCGACGTGCCCTCCATAGGGATTCCGAGCGCGGCGCGGGAGGAATACCGGGTCCGCCGGCTCGACGGGGACCGGACCTACATCAAGGACGTCGAGAGCTTTCCGCAGAACACGGACATCGAGACCGTCCTGACGTACCAGGCCGAAAATCCCCCGTCCAACGCCTCGACGAAAACCTTGACGGTGGAGATGAACCACTCGATGGTGCTGCTGCCGGAGGAGCCGATGCAACCCCGTCTCTGTGACGACCGGGTGGGATACTTCAGCGTCGAACAGGTCAACTACAGCTCCGACGAGCAGCGGGCGACCGAGGAGTGCTTCATCACGCGCTGGCGACTGGAACCGGAAGACCCGGAGGCGTACGCCCGGGGCGAGCTCGTCGAGCCGAAGGACCCGATCGTGTACTACATCGATCCGGCCACCCCCGAGAAGTGGCGCCCCTACCTCAAGCAGGGCGTCGAAGATTGGCGGTCTACCTTCCGCGAGGCCGGCTTCAAGAACGCGATTATTGCCAAAGACCCGCCGAGCCCAGGGGAGGACTCCACCTTCGACGCGGACGACATTCGCTACTCGACGATCCGCTATTTCGCCTCGGAGACCCAGAACGCCTACGGCCCGCATGTCCACGACCCTCGCTCCGGCGAGATCCTAGAGAGCGACATCGGCTGGTACCACAACGTGATGAACCTGCTGCGCAACTGGTACTTCGTCCAGACCGCGGCGGTCAATCCGGAGGCCCGAAAGCCGGTCTTCTCGACGGAGGTGATGGGGGAGCTCATTCGCTTCGTCGCCGCCCACGAGGTGGGGCACACGCTGGGGCTGCCCCACAACATGGGCTCCAGCAACGCCGTCCCAGTCGACTCTCTTCGCTCGCCCTCCTACACGGAAGACCACGGCACCGCCCCCTCCATCATGGACTACGCCCGGTTCAACTATGTGGCCCAGCCGGGCGACGGCGTCGACAACTTCATGCCCCAGATTGGCCCCTACGACGAGTGGTCCGTGCAGTGGGGATACACGCGCCGCCCCAGCGGCTCGCCGGAGCAGCAGGCCCAGACGCTCGACGAGATGATCGTGGAGCGGGCCGACGACCCGCGCTACTTCTTCGGGGCGTCCGGCTCAATCGACCCGCGCTCGCAGTCCGAGGACCTGGGACGCAACGCGATGGAGGCCAGTCGGCTCGGCATCGCGAACCTGAAGCGCATCCTCCCCAACCTCGTCACCTGGACCAGTGAAGACGGAGAGGGCTACGGGACCCTTGAGGAGCTATACGGCGCGGTGGTAAACCAGTGGCAGCGCTACATGGGCCACGTCAGTCAGCACCTCGGCGGCGTGCACGAGACGCCAAAGACCTACGACCAGGAGGGCCCGGTATACGAGCCGGTTCCGGCCTCAGATCAGGAGCAGGCGGTGGACTTCCTCCTCGACCACGCGTTCGAGACGCCGACCTGGATGGTCGAGGCCGACGTGCTGCGCCGCATCGAGCACGCCGGGGCGCTGGAGCGCGTGCGTGGGGCGCAGGTGAGCGTCCTCGAGGGCGTGCTCGACCCGGAGCGCATGGCCCGCATGCTGGAAGCGGAGGCGATGAGCGAAGACGACGTGTACAGCGTGGGCGACCTGTTTGGGGACCTGCGGGGCGGCGTCTGGGCCGAGCTGGAGTCCGGCACGGCCATCGACCCGTATCGGCGCAACCTGCAGCGGGGCTACCTGGAGCGGCTGGACTACCTGATGACGGCGGAGGTGGACGCCCCGCCGCCGGAGTACCGGCAGTACATCGACTATACGCCGGTCAACGTAAGCCAGTCGGACATCCGGCCGTACGTCCGGGCTGAGCTCAAGACGCTGCGGGAAGACGTCCAGCAGGGCCTCCGCCGCACGACCGACGAAACGACCGAGATGCACCTGCAGGACGTGCTCGCCCGGATTGACCAGACCCTCAACGGAAACGAGAGTGCCGACGCGTAGCCTCTACACAGAGCCACGCCGCACGCGGCACGAACGTCGTCGCTGCGCCCGGCGTGGCTCTCGGGGGCGTTGGGGCTAGCGCCCGGCCTCGGACGGGCCGGTCACCTCGTCCCGCTTCTTGCGGAGGCTTTTCATGAGGGAGTCGAAGCCCCGCTTCCGAACGACCGTCTGGAACGAGCGGGCGTAGCCCTCCACGGTGCTCACCCCGTCGATGATAATGTCCTCGGCCCGCCACTCCTCCCCGCGGCGTTCCAGGACGTACTCGACGGGCGTGGTGCGGCCTTCGTACTTCGTCTGGGTACGCGCGAAGGCACTGTCGCGCTGTACGTCGATCTGGTCGTAGGTGACCGCAGAACTGTACACCCCGAGGTCGCTCATGGACTGCGCGCGCACCACCTCGCGGAAGACGGAGACGAACTCGTCCCGCTGCTCCTCCCCTAGGTCCTCCCAGTGCGGCCCCAGGGCCCGCTGGCCCATCACCCGAAAGTCGATCACGCCGTTGACCAGCTCCTTCAGCTGGGCGCGCTGCTCGGCGGTGTAGTCGTCCGCCTCGCCGAGAATGGACTTGATCTCCTGGTCTCGTTGCTCCAGCATTTGCCGGATCTCGGCCGCTGTGGCGCTTTCGCCCTGCCCGAACGCGGTGGATGCGCCCCCGCTCAGGAGCAGAAGCGCAGTGAGCATGACGGAGAGAGATCGGCGAAGACGAGTCATTGGGGTAGTGTCAATGATGAATAGAACTGTTCAGCGAAAATCTGTGCGTGTTCGGAGCGGGGGGACAATCGGTCGCGTTTTCCGACGGGCCGTCGCGCATCTCGCGCGCGAACCCGGCCCTGCCTACTCCTGGGCATCCATGGTATCAAGAAGCGTACCGCTCCGCGCCCGGTCGGCGAGCGTGCCGGTGGCGCGCAGGAGATCGAGCACGGCCACGTTGTACCGACGCACCGCCTGGAGATACTGTGCCTGCGCCTGCAGGTCGGCCCGCACCGCCTTCACCAGATCCTCGGTGTTGCCTAGGTCGAGGTCGAAGTTAACCTGTTCGGTCCGGAGCCATTCGCCGGCGATGGTGGTGGAGCGGTCGCGGGACTCAACGGCCGCCTTGGCCGTGAGGAGCGAGCGGTAGGCGTCCTCGACCTCAAAGCGCACGAGCTGCTCGGCCGCGGTGCGCTGGTACTGCACCGCGTCGAGCTCCGCCTCCGCCTGCTCCACCTGGGCGCGCGTCTGCCCGAAGTTGAGGTTCTGCTGGATGCCGATGCCGCTGCGCGTGCCCGTCCCCATGAACGAGTCGCCCACGAAGGCATTGTCGGGATTGGGGCGCTCCGGCAGCGTGATGCTCTGGGACAGGGTGGCCTGCACGCCGATCGTGGGGTAGTACTCGGACCGGGCCACGTCCACGAGCGCCCGGCGCGCCTCCACCCCCGCCTCGGCCTGCTCCACCTCCGGACGGTTCTGCAGTGCCCGCCCGATGTAGTAGTCAAGCGAATCGGGGTGGATGGCGAACGAGAGGGGCTGTAGCTCCTCGGCCACCGGCTCTACGTGCATCCGGTCCGACAGGAACAGCTGGCGCCGCAGGGCCGCGCGGGCCGTCTTCTGATTCTGCTCGATCTCGACGATGCGGCGCTTGGTTTCCTCCTCGGTCAGGCGCGTCTGGAAGAGGTCCGACTGGCTCACCCCCTCGTCGCCCTCGTCGAGCAGGCGGTTGATCTCCCGCTTCGCCCGGTCGATGACCTCCTGCGTCTGGTCGGCAAGGCGGTCGAGGGCCTCCGTGAGGATCAGGCCGTAGTAGGTCTCGCCCGCCCGGACCGCCACCTCTAGGGCCTTCTGCTCCACACGAGCGGCCTCCACGTCGACCCCGCGCCGGGCCGCCTCGATGGAGCCCGACAGCTCGCCCCCGGTCCAGAGGGGCTGCTGGACCGCAATCTCAAACCGGCTGAACGGACGGAGGGCACCGGGCGACCAGTCGTTGGTCACACCGGGCTCCAGGTACAGCCGATCCCCCGAAACGTCGTCGGGGACATTGTCCAGCCCCGGCGCAAACGAGTGCGCCGTACTCAGGGAGATGTCGGTGAGGAACCGATTCGCGCGGGCCTCCTCACTTCGGGCCGTCGCAAACTGCTTTTGGGCCCGGCGCTGGTCCACCTCCGGGCTCTCTTCCAGGGCACGGATGATCGTTTCCGTGAGGTCCACCGCCACGGTGTCCATGGGGGCGGGGGGCCCGGACTGCGCAGCAGCGGGGCCGGTTACAGACAAGAGCCCAGCGAGGGCGACGCCCCCGAACAAACGAGCAAGAGAGGAGACGGTCATTCCGGAGAGACCAGGGTTGCACACGGGAGAACACCGATCATGTAGGCGACAAGTCCTGACGACAACAGGGCCGCCCACCACCGGACGAAGGTAACGCCCTCGCTTTGGCCGCCCCGGCACATGCTGAGGCGTCCGGCGTAGGAGGGATAAACTCGCGCACACCCCTGATTATTTTGTCGTCCCCATGCCTACCGACGGCCCGCGTTCCCTCGGAGAGGTTCTCAAGGAGGTCATCGACGAACTGGGCGTTCAGGAGGAGGTCGACGAGGCCCGCGTCGTCGAGACGTGGGCAAGCCTCGCGGGCGAGAAAATCAACAGTGTGACCGAGTCGGCCTGGATGAAGGACTCGACGCTGTACGTGAAGATCACCTCGGCCGCCTGGCGCCAAGAACTGCACATGAACCGGCGCAAGTGGCGCGAGCGCCTCAACGGCACGCTCGAGGCGGAACTGGTCGACGAGATCGTCTTCCGGTAAGGGCCGACGAGGAATCTAGACGCCGGGGCGTTACTCGTCGTAGGCACGGAGGGCGAGAGATGTGTTGTGCCCGCCGAACCCGAAGGCATTGGACAGGGCCACGCTCACGGGCCGCTCCTCGACCTCGTTGAACGTGTAGTCCAGGTCGCACGCCGGGTCGGCCTCCTCAAAGTTGATCGTCGGCGGGACCATGTTGTGCCGGAGGGCCTGGATGACGGCGATGGCCTCGATGGCGCCCGCGGCCCCGAGGAGGTGTCCCGTCATGCTCTTCGTGGAGGACACGTTCAGATCGTACGCGTGGTCGCCGAACACCTTCTTGAGGGCCTCTGTCTCCGCCTCGTCGCCAAGGGGGGTGGACGTGCCGTGGGCGTTGATGTAGTCGACGTCGGTCGGCTCAAGGCCGGCATTGTCGAGCACACGGTTGAGCGCGAGACGCACGCCACCGCCCTCCGGGTCGGGCGCCGTCAAGTGATGAGCATCGGCGGACATGCCAATGCCTTCAATCTCCGCGTAGATGTTGGCGCCACGGGCTTTGGCCCGCTCCAGGTCTTCGATGAACAGCGCGCCGGCCCCCTCGCCCATCACGAACCCGTCCCGGTGCGCGTCGAACGGCCGCGACGCCCGCGTCGGGTCATCATTGCGCGTCGAGAGGGCCCGCATGCTCGCAAAGCCTGCGATGCCGAGCCGCGTCACGCAGGCGTCGGTGCCCCCACAGACGGCGGCGTCCATGTCGCCCCGCTGAATCATGTGGTAGGCCTCCCCGATGTTGTGGTTGCCCGTGGCACAGGCCGACACCGTCGCGTGGTTGGGCCCCCGAAAGCCGTGCGCCATCGCAATTTGGCCGGCCGCGATGTCGGGAATCAGCGTCGGAATGAAGAAGGGCGATGTGCGCTTTTCGTCCCCCTCGATGAACTCCTCCGCCTGGTCCCGGAAGGTCTTGATGCCCCCGATGCCGGTGCCATAGACAACCCCGACGCGATCCTTTTCGTCCTGGGACATCCCCTCGGGGTCGAGGCCGGCGTCCGCCACCGCCTGGTCCGCTGTGACGAGGGCGTACTGGCTGAACGGATCGACACGCCGGGCCTGCTTGGCCGGGAGGTGGTCCTCCGGGTCGAAGCCATCAAGCTCACAGGCGAAGGTGACCCGGAGGCCCTCCGGATCGAAGGACTCGATCGTGGCGGCGCCGCTGTCCCCCGCCCGGAGCCCGTCCCAGTACTCGTCCACCGAGAGCCCGAGAGGGGTAAGCGCCCCCATACCCGTAACGACGACGCGACGTGACGTGCCTGCCATATCTTCGTGTAGTTGCGACTGCCTGTACAGTGTACGTGGCCCACACCCAACCCGGCCGAGTGTCCCAAAATACAAACGTCCGGCGAGCCGTCCGGCTCTTCCGGAACGGAGCCCACCGGAACGCAGGAGCAGAGGGACTACGCCTTCTCCTCGAGGTACCCCACGGCGTCGCCGACCGTCGCGATCTCTTCGGCCTCCTCGTCCGGGATCGTCAGGTCGAACTCCTTCTCAAATTCCATGATGAGCTCGACGGTGTCGAGCGAGTCCGCGCCCAGGTCGTTGGTAAAGGAAGCGTCCGACGTCACGTCGTCCTCGTCAACGCCCAGTTTGTCGACAATGATCGACTTGACCGTCTCTTCGATGTCGCTGGCCATGATTGGCAGGTTCGTTGGTGAAAAGTAGGCAGATGAGTAAATACGTGGTCCCTTGCCCCGAAAAACGAAAGCCTCCGTCGGGAGGACCGAGGCCCGAATGCAACTCGGGCGGGCTGGGGCAAGGGGTATTCAGCCACGCTAAACTACAATGGGACCCGTGGAGACGCAACGTTTGATGCAAGCTTCGCACTCGTGCGATCCCACCGCGGGCCGTGTTGGGCGTGTCTTTACAATCCAGCGTTGGCAATCACACCCCCGGGGCTTATGTTATCGACTGGTTCTCGAAACTTTCCTCCTTCCTCTGCTTTGAGCGTAGTCATTTGCTCCTTCCTGGGAGCGGAGCCGCTCTTTCGAGACGGCGCGTCTTTCTCACGGACTGATTGTTGTTCATGGCTTACCTCTACACCTCCGAGTCGGTCTCGGAGGGCCACCCCGACAAGATTGCTGATCAAATTTCGGACGCCATCCTCGACGCCCACCTGGCCGAAGACCGGAACAGCCGCGTGGCCGCCGAGACGCTCGTGACGTCCGGGCTCGTCGTGCTTAGCGGCGAGATCACGTCCACGGCCCGCGTGGAACCGCGGGAAATCGCCCGCGAGGTCATCCGTGACATCGGATACACCGACCCTCGCATCCGGTTCGACGCCGAATCATGTGGGGTCATCAGCAGCCTCCACGAACAGAGCGGCGACATTAGCCAGGGCGTCGACGGCGGGGAGGAGCAGGGCGCTGGCGACCAGGGCCTCATGTTCGGCTACGCCTGCCGGGAGACCGACGAGTTGATGCCCATGCCCATCACGTTCTCCCACCGGCTCGTGCAGGAGCTCGCCCACATCCGCAAGGAGACGGACAAGATGCCCTACCTGCGGCCCGACTCGAAGAGCCAAGTCACCATCGAGTACAAGGAGGACCGCATGACTCCGCGGCGGGTGCACACCGTGGTGGTCTCCACCCAGCACGACGAGGGAGTCCCCCAGAAGAAGATCCGGGAGGATGTACGTGACGTGCTTCTCCCCCGCGCCCTTCCCACCGAGCTTCTGGACGACGACCTCATTCTCCACGTCAACCCCACGGGCCGGTTCGTGACCGGTGGGCCGCACGGGGACACGGGCCTTACGGGCCGCAAGATTATCGTGGACACCTACGGCGGCAAGGGAGCGCACGGGGGCGGGGCCTTTAGCGGAAAGGACCCCTCGAAGGTGGACCGGAGCGCCACCTACGCCGCCCGACACGTCGCCAAAAACCTGGTCGCGGCGGAGCTCTGCGACGAAGCCGAGGTGCAGCTCGCCTACGCCATTGGCGTGGCCGAGCCCGTGTCGATCGACGTCTCGACGAGCGGCACTGGCGTCCTGCCCGACACGGCGCTCTGCGACCTGGTGCGGGAGCACTTCGAGCTGTCCCCCTCCGCCATCATCGACCGGCTTGACCTGTTGAAGCCTCGCTACCAGGAAACCGCCGCGTACGGCCACTTTGGGCGCGCGGACTTTCCCTGGGAGGAGCTGACCCATGTGGAAGCGCTGAAGCGGGATGCCCCTGCGGTCGCCTCCTAGCTAACCGCCGTCTCTCGCTCGCCCCCGGGCGAGCTGATTCCCAGTTTCCTGCCCTCGTCGCCCCTGGCGGCGAGGGCTTTTTGTGTTTGGGGGCTGTCTACGGGGCGGAAAATCCATTTCTACATGTTTTCTTCACCTCTTTTGCCTGTAACCCTGCCCGGACAGGCTCGTCCACTGTCCGCAAATGACCCAGCGACCGGGAGCCCAGGACCGAGTTCGAGACGCAACCGGGTCCTGAGTGCCCGAACGAAATCGCTGCTTTCGTGCATTCGCGCCCTCTTCCACGATTTGACTGAATCCCATGAATCGTTTTTTCCTCTCCCTTCTGCTTTCCTTCGCCGTCGCCGTTGGACTTCTGGTCGGGTGCGACTCGGCTGGCACCTCGATGGAGACCACCTCCGACGATGGATCTACGACGTTGCAGATGAGCCTGACGGATGCTCCGGGTGACGTTACGAAAGCAAGCGTGATTATCGACAGCGTGTCCGTCATTGGTCGGGTCCCTGTCGAAGGCGACACGACGAACGAAGACTCGACCGACGTGAACCTATCGGTCCTGAGCGGGAAAAGCTTCGAGGCCGACCTGACCCAACTGGAGGGAGCAGTCGACACCCTTATGGGGAAGATCGACATCGAGCCAGGCACATACAGCCAGGTTCGTTTGGTGACGGCCAATCCCGACAGATTCGACGTACGGTACGAGACGACCCAGGACGACACGGCCCAGGCCAACCTCTTCATTCCCAGTGGTGAACAAACTGGCATCAAGGTCAACTTCGACTCGCCGCTGACCGTGGACACGTCCATGGATACGGTGGACGTCACCCTGGACTTCGACGCCGGAGAATCCTTTGTTTCTCGAGGCCGCGCCGGACAGACGAGCGACTACAACTTTAAGCCGACGGTCCAGGCAAGCGTCGATATCACCGGTGGTGAGAATTAGTTTTCGTCCTGGATGCCTGTCCCTTTGAAGGACCGACGCGCGGCCGGTCGCCGGAGTGGCGGCCGGCCCACGGTCCTGAAAGCATCAGGCGATACTCTATTTGGGCAATCGAGAGCGCAAAATGACGTGACGGACGAATGTGGCACACATTCTGCGCCAGGCCTCATGATCGGCAAGTGCGCCGAAAGAGAGCGCTTTCGTCTGTTGTTTCGCCCGACCCGCGTTTCGCATGTCCCACGACGCCCCGGACGGCACGTACGCCCGTCGCGTACAGGACGGGGACCGGTCGGCCTTCCAGGTTCTCGTCGAGCGGTACGAGGGCATGGTGTTCGATCTTGCGCACCAGTACGCCGATGGCCCCGAGGCCGCCGAAGACCTGGCCCAGGACGTGTTTCTCACGGCCTACCGCCGGATCGACGACCTCCAGGCCCCGGACCGGTTCGCGTCGTGGCTCTACGGCATTGCCCTCAACCGTGGGCGCGACTACGCCAAGAACGTCCGGCGGGATACCTACCCGTTCAGCCGCTCGGACCAGGAGGACTCCGCCATTCTGGACAACGGAACGGCGGCGCAGGACGAGCAGCTCATCGCCGACGAGCTCGGGGATCAGTTGTGGGAGGCCCTGGACGAGCTGTCGCCGACCTACGCGACCCCCTTCCTACTCAAGTACCGGGACGGCCTGACGTACAAGGCCATGTCGAAACGGCTCGACGTGTCCGTAAGTGCACTGAAAGTGCGTGTGCACCGCGCTCGCAAAAAGCTCCGAACCTTGCTGGCCTCCTATCATGAAAAATCTCGATCCTGACACGATCGCCCGCCGGTTTATCGACGGGGACCTCTCCGACGAGGAGGTCCAGGCGGCCCTGCACCACATCGCCGACGACCCGGAGGCCCGCTCTCTGCTCCAGTTTGAGCTCCAAATGACGCAGAACCTGGCCGCCTCTCGGGCCCCACAGCCGGCCTCGGACTTCGCGACGCGCACGATGGAACAGCTGGACGAAGCGGAGGCCTCGCCTCGCCCGCTCGCCCATCGCCTTCGCGACTGGTGGGCGGCCATCAGACGCCCCCTCATCACCGTCCCCGTGCGCCCGGCCCACACGGTGGCCACCCTCGCCCTGGTCGTCGCGATCGGGTGGTTGGCCTGGCCGTCGGGGCCGTCCTCCGTTTCTCCGAATTCGCGAATGGGGGCGTCCGCGTCGGTCCAGCCCGCTGCGACCGCCTCTTCGCGGGCGGGGACCGTATTGACGCGGTTCGTTTACACGAACGATACGGCCGACTCGGTGGCCGTGGCGGGCGACTTTAGCGACTGGAATCCCATTCCGCTCTCCCCACACATCGTGAACGGCGAGACGGTCTGGACCGGCCTGGTGCCGGTGTCTCGCGGCGAACACGAGTACCAGTTCGTCATCAATGGCGAACGGTGGGTGACCGACCCGCTCGCCCCGGTGAAACAGGACGACGGGTTCGGCGCGAAGAACGCGGTTCTCAAGCTTTAGCGTGCCATGCCGCCGCACGCTCTCTGATTTGACGTTGCTCATTCCATGTGGCGGATTCTTCTCGGACTTTCGTGCCTCCTGGGGCTTCTGCCCCAGTCTGGCTCGGCCCAGCAGTGGACCGGCACCGCCACCTTCGGCCTGACCGGCGGCTACCAAACCAATACCTACCTCGATCCCGTGCTTCGCTCCTGGAACAACCGGTCCTCCACCCCGGGCCTCGCGGCCTTGACGCCGCGGGTCGGGGTTGCGCGTGAGGCACGCCGCACGCGCCTCGCCGCCACGGTTCGGACCCGACTGTATCCGCGCCGCGCCGGGATGCCCCAGTTCGTACGGGGCCATGCCCAGGCGCGGTACCGCCTGTCGCCGTCGTGGTCGGTAGGCGCCAGCGGCGGCGGGACACGCCTTCGCCTCGGCTCGTCGGAGGAGAGCTGGTGGGCGCTGCCCTCTGTGCAATGGACGCCCACATCCAGCACGACCGTTACGGCGCGTGGCGGCCTCACCCAACGCTACGTCGATACGGACCAGGGGGCCACTGCTCGTCAGGACAGCAGGCTTGCCATGCTGAATGTGGCGTCCTGGCTTACCGATCGGTTTCGCACGGAAGGACGTGCGTACTGGAGCAATGGACGGACCCCCACCACGGGGGCCACCTTCGGGGGAATGGGCGTGTCTGTGCGCGGGGTGTACTGGCCCACCGGCCAGTGGTCCGTGGAGGCCCAAGTGGGGGTCGAGCAGGTGCAGTACGAAACGAGGTCCCCCCGCTCCCGCTTCGGCCGGGGCGGCCTCAAAGTGGCGTGGCATCCCCGCACGGCGGTCACGGTCTTCGCCCAGGCCCGAGCATCAACGGCACGCCTCGTCAACGGGTCGAGTACAGACACGCACGTCGCGGCTGGGGTTCGTCTCCGGGCCCAGCGCGTACTGGGCGGAACCTCTACCTCGCCTCCACGCCGCCGCGTCTGTCGGGCGGTCGAAGATGGAGTGCAGGTCCAAATTCCCTACGACGGCCCCGGGACGCCTCACGTGACGGGTGACTTCAACGGATGGGCATTGCCCGGCACGTCCCTCACGCAGACCGACGATGGCACCTGGACGACGACCTTGTCGATGCCGTCCGGCGAATACGCGTACCGGATCCGCATCGTCGACGGCGACGAACGGAGGTGGCTCAGCCTTCCCTCCTACGCAGACACCGCCAGCGATGCATTCGGCGGCACGAACGGCGTATGCACAGTTCCCTAGCCCCATGGCCCGCCTTCCCGGTCCCATACAGACACTCCGCGGCCTCTGGCCCGGGCTCGGCACCGCCCTCCTGGTCCTCCTGATCGGGGGTAGTGTCCCGCTCCAGGGCGCACTCGGCCAGCCGACCGATGTGCAGGCCCTCCTCGAACAGGGGGCCGCCGCCGGGGTGAATGTCGAACAAATGCGCACCGTGGCCGAGCGGGCCCGACAGGCCGGGTTGAGTGAGGGCGCGGCGGCGGCGTTGTTGGAGCCGGCCGTTGCCCTCGCAAAGCAAGACCTCCCGACGGATCCTCTGCTCTCCAAAACGCTCGAGGGCCTCGCCAAGCAGGTTCCCTCCTCCCGCATGCAGCCGGTGCTCCAGCAGTATCGCACCCGTACCGAGCAGGCCGGACAATTCGTCACCCAGTGGGCACGGCGCGACGAGGTGCGTCAGCTTCTCGGCACCGAGGATGCCCCCTCCGAGGCCAATCCTCAAACAAATGACCGGGCCTCGTTGGTCGCCGCAGTCGCGGAGGCCCGCCAGCAAGGGGTAGCCGCCGGGCACGTCGAGTCATTTTTGTCGGGGCTTCCGAACGGGGTGGAGCGCCGGCCTGTGTCGATGACCGAAGTGGCGGCGGCCGTCAACGTACTCCCAGATCTTCCGGGCAACGGCGCATCGCCGGAAACGACCACGCAACTGGTCACCGCCGCCCTGGATGCCGGGTATAGCCCCGAATCGCTCCGCCAGCTTCCCTCCGCCCTGCGAAGTGCCCGCCAGAACAGCAATCGCCCCGTCGACGCCCTTGCGCAGGGCACTGCACAGGCGATCACGCGCGGGACCCCCGCCGCATCGGTTCTGCAGAGCCTTTTTCAGGGCGCCTTTCCCGGCGGCGGCCCCCCTTCCGGCGTCGGGAACGGCCCCCCCGGTAACGGCCCGCCTGGCAACGGCCCCGGCACCGGCAAACCGCCCGAGACAGGCCCGCCCGACGACCCGCCCGGCGGAAATGGACCGCCCGGAAATTCAGGCGGAGGTCCGTAGCGTTCGCCCCCCGCACCTCACTCGTCGGCCGCCGCGTCGAAGATGCGGACCGCCGTGTTGCCGTCCGGATCGACGTAGGCCCGAAACATGCCGCCGGTGCTGAAGGGCGTAGCGATGTTGCCGTCGCGATCAAGTGCAATAACTCCCCCGACCCCGCCAAGCTCTTCGATCTCGTCGACCGTACGCTGTGCCGCCTCGCCGAGCGGACGATCCCCGAACCGCATGCGCGAGGCCACACTGTGGGCCGCCACGCCGCGAATAAAGAACTCGCCCTGCCCCGTGGCCGACACCGCACACGACGCGTTGTGGGCGTACGTCCCGGCCCCAATGATTGGGGAATCACCTACGCGCCCGAACTCCTTGTCCGAGATGCCCCCCGTGGAGGTCCCCGCCGCCAAATTGCCCTCCGCATCGAGCGCAACGGCCCCCACCGTGCCGTACTTCTCGTCCGGCCCTTGTGCCTCAGGGGGATCGGCCGGCGCCTTGCCCTCCCCGGAGCGACGGGCATCTGTGATGAAGTAGTCGTTGTCCACGAGATCAAGTCCCTGCTGCTCAGCAAATGCCTCAGCCCCCTCCTGCGCGAACATCACGTGGTAGGACTCCTCCATGATGGACCGGGCGAGCCGGATCGGATGCTTAACCGTTTGCACCCCCGTGAGGGCCCCGGCATTTCGGGTGGCCCCGTCCATGATGGCGGCGTCAAGCTCCACTGCGCCCTCACTCGTGAGGACCGCGCCGCGGGCTGCGTTGAAGAGGGTGTCGGTTTCCATGGTCGTGATGGCGGCTTGGACGGCCTCAAGCGCGCTGCCACCGTCCCGGAGCACCGCGTTGCCCTCCTGCAGCGCGGTATGGAGGGCCGATCGGTACGCCTCCTCCCGGTCGTCACTCATCTCGTCGGCACTCAGCGACCCGGCCCCGCCGTGAATGACAAGGGCTGTTTCCGAGGCCGGATCGTCTTGTGCCTGCACCGTAACAGGGACTAGGCATGCCCAACCAAGAAGCACTCCTGCAACGAGAACGGCACTGGGGATTCGCACGGGAAGGTCGCACATGGGTGTGTACAAAGAACATATGTGTTGAATATTTTGCGCAACGCTGCTGCAAATAGAAGAACAGAGCAGAGAATTGCCACTCGAATTCCGCCTGACGCCCCGACGAATCGACGGGCACACTGCTCCCTTTCTGCCTTATTTCCTGTCGTTATGACGGAAGTTGCACTCCCTTCACACAATCTTGGGGGCTGCTTTCCAAAAAACCCCCGCCTGGACCGCATTTTGCCGCACAATAATTACGCGACGCCGTGCGTTTGGGAACACGCAGCTACGTAGCTTATTTGTGGCATTTTCCGCTTGCGACTCAGCGGAATCCTTCCCACATTATATCTTCCAGGACGTCACTCCTTGACGCTCGGCACTCCTCCCACACAGAACAACCCCCCACATACATGGCGAAGGACAAGGCAGAAGTCGTCACCAAAAAGACCGCCTCGTCGGACAAGAATGCCTTCAACCAGCATGAGGCCCTTCAGGAGATGAGCGACGAGGACCTCATGTCCCAGTTTCAGGCTGGCACCGTGGAGGCCTTCAACATCCTCGTGGAACGGTACTCCGACCGTTTGATGCAGTACCTCTACCGCTTCCTGGGTGACAAAAAGCGGTGCGAGGACCTGCTTCAGGAGACGTTCCTGCGCGTCCACCGGAATCGGCACTCCTACCGGCGCATTGCTAAGTTTTCGACGTGGCTCTACACCATTGCCGGAAACCTGGCGCGCTCCGAGTACCGGAAGCGGAAGCGGCGGCGCATGCAGTCGATCCAGTCCGTCAACCGCGACAACGAGGAGTACGAGATGGAGATCCCGGACGAGTCGTTCTCGCCGGACAAGCACGCGGAGAGCACCATTCAGGACCACTACATTCAGGAGGCCATGAACGAGATCCCGCCGGCCTTCCGTGAGGTCGTGGTGCTGCGTGACATCCAGCAGCTCGCGTACGATGAGATTGCGGAGATTACGGGCCTGCCGATGGGCACCGTCAAGAGCCGCATCAACCGTGGACGGACGAAGCTGCAGGCGCTGCTCCAAGACGTGTATCCGTTCCAGGAAGAGGAGTAGTCACGCTCTCGGCCAGAACGGTCCGTGAGGTTGGTTTGTCGGTTATGTCAGATAATACTACGCCGGATCCCTACAGGGGTCCGGCATTTTTATTTCGCTGAGCCCTGCCGTCTCTTCTCCCCACACGCAATCGGTTCCCTCCCAAATGAACACGCCCGAGCCGAGCCGGCTCCAGGTCGACACGAGTGCCCAGACCCTCACGGTGGACTGGTCAGACGGACACACCTCGACGTTTCCGCTCGCGCGCCTCCGGGCGGCCTGCCCGTGTGCCGAGTGCCAGGGCGATGCAGTTGACCGGATTGATCCGCCCGCCCCCGACGCCGGACCGTCCGACGCCCCCCCGCAATGGACGGATCTCGAAATCGAGCCCGCCGGGAGCGTCGGCATCCGCATCACGTGGGACGACGGTCACAACGCCGGCATCTTCCGGTGGGACCGGCTCTGGGACCTACAACCGCCCGGTGCGTGAACAGACCTCCCCGGCGCTCCCCATCCTTATCCGGTGACCTGAGCGATGGCGACGAACAGGAGAATGATGCCGGCGAAGACCCCGAGGGCAATTAGGATCTGACGCGTCACGCGACGATTCATGGCGAACGGGAGAAGGGACGGGGGACTGACGAGGTTGCACGGCGTGGGCGGACCGGGTATCGCCGCCTTTGGCTTTTGCCTGCACTTGTTAAGATCGGGTAAACCGACCGTCTTTGTCAAGGCCGGGGCCTACACCAGCCGCTTGCTCCGAAGGCACCGCTTGAGCCATTTCTTTTTGCGCTTCAACAGTTTCAGGCTCATGTCAGACTGGGCCTTGCGGAAGCGATCCTTGGCTCTGGCGTGCACGTCGCGCATGTGAACGTCCATGCCACGGTTCTGCAGGGCGTAGGCCACCTGCGTCGCAAGCTCCGAGCATTCTTGGCGGAGCTCTTCCTCCTGCGCCGAGAGGTCGAGCGTATCGGAGTCCGGCTCCTCAAAGGGCTGGCGCTGCACCTGGAGGTTGGAGTCCCGTCCGTTGTCTTCGAGCTCCAACCGGTGGGTCTCGATCTCGCCCTCGTTGACGCCCGTCAGCGCCCACTCGGAGCGGTCGTCGGTCTGCTCGGACTTTTCGGGCGAGGTGCCCTCCTCCGTTCGTCGGCGGAGGCCCTCCTGCACCTCTCGCGTCATCCAGGCCAGCGTTTCGGAAAGGCCCAGGTCACCGGACGTGAACACGTCACACACGTTGGGCTCCTCCCCCCACGCGTCGTAGTAGCGCATGCCCCGAAAGATCTGCTGGAGCGTCTTGGAACGGGCACTCACGAGGTCGAGCTTGGCGATGACGCTGATGGTCTTGATGTCGGTGCCCTCCCCAATCATGTCCACCTGCACCATCACGTCCACCTCGCCGTTGCGGTAGGCCTCCAGGCGCTCCTCCCGCTCGTCGCGCGGCACGTCCTGCCCGATGCGGGTGGCGCTAAGCCAGCCGTAGCGCCGCTCCATAAAGTCGAGCACGTCGGCGGCGTGGCGGTTGCTCATGCAGGTGACGAGCATCTGGTGGTTGCGTCCATCCCCGGCACCAATCTGGCCGGCCCGCTTCTTCTGGAGGCGCCCCACGGCCGGACCCAACAGCGTGTCGAGATAGACGTCGTGGAAGCGAAGACTGCGGCGGGCAAAGTAGCGGTCGAGGTTCGACGTATCCCGTCCCACTTCGCTCTTCAGGTCCTCCAGGCTCACCTCCACCTCCTCGCCGGTGTCCTCCTCCACCATCGTAATGGTGTAGTCGATCACGTGCGCCTCGATGCGCTTCAGGATCTGCCCCTCGGCGTGGGCGTCGCGCAGGCTCACCTCGTGGAGGGCGCGGTAGTGGAGCCGCTCCCGACCGTCGTCGCCCGTCACCACGTCGTGCGGCACCCCGAAGAGGGGCTGGCCGTCGCTCCGGAGGGGCGTGCCGGACAGGCCGATGAGCGAGTCGTAGGACAGGCGCCCCACGGCCTGCGACCAGGTGCCCTCCTCCGGGAGGTGGTGAATCTCGTCGAGGACAAAGAGCGGCGAGCCCTGGTTGCAGTAGCGCTGCAGGTCGCGGTTGCCCGACTGCCCGCAGGCGTACTGGTAGGTGGCGATGACGATCGGGATCTCCGGGTTCTTGACGAACACGCGGTCCGCATCGGCCACACAGAAGGGCATGCGCGGCGCCCCGATCCAGCGCAGCATGCGCGCCATCTCGTCGGCGTCGGCGTACTGCTCCTGCAGGTTGCTCCGCGGTACGAACACGACGAGCTTGTCGCTCACGCCCATCGCCCGCGCCACGGCGAAGGAGGCGAGGGCCGTCAGCGTCTTGCCGTAGCCGGGAACGAAGACGCCGAGGTGGTCGGTGCGGCCGTCCTGATACGCCTTCGCGAGCTTGGCGAGAAAGGCGAGCTGGCCGTCGCGGAACGAGAAGTCGTCGGCCGGATCGAGACCAGGAAGGTCGGCGGCGGAGACGGACATAGATGCTACGTTGGACCGGGAGAGCACGAGACGGAGGTCGGGCGCGACGGTCTCCGACACTAACACCGGCGTGAACGTAGGGGCCACGTGTTGAAGGCGAAAGCCCCCAACGGCAATCTCACATTCGCGACTGAGCGGACCAGGAGAGGGGAAATGGGAGCGCGGGTGTTCTGAGGACGACGAACGTATGGAGACGCTCGCGCTCCGTATTTCACGTCTCCCGCCTTCCCTTCATGCATCAGTAGTGCCCGGACCCAGTGGCTCTACCCTCGGGGATCAGTCCGGTACAGGATCAAGAAATCTATTCGGGGCAGAGTCACTCTGGCGAAGCGCATCCACGAAGCCCCCCGGGACATTCCCGCCTCTGGTCAGATCTAAAGACCTTTAGAACCCAAGGAGACCGACTGAATGTGCACCTTTTCCCAGACAAGTGGTCACCTGCCACTCAGAAGTAGACGGACACGCCAAGGCGCGCTCGGCCTGAGCTCAACCGGAAGAAATTTTCTGTTTGATCTTCCCGGTCCTCAAACGCCACCCGATGTTGCTGAAAACGAAGGGACGTTTCGTACGTCCCGTTAAGGCTAATTCTCGAGTGGACGAACCACTCCGCCCCAATGGTTCCGGACGCGCCAAGGCCCCACTGCCACCTCGTTCTATCCTCGTCCGTTCCCTCTATGCTGGTTAGGTCGAATGAAACCAGAGGACCGGCCCCCAAGAAAAGCTGGACGGTCTCTGAGTCCTGATCTCCAAGCAGGGGATACGCAAGGTAGCGGGTGGTGATCTCGATGCCTCCCTGGTCGCGAGAGCGGCCCTCGTTGCGCCCGGATGCCACGAACGTATTCACCCCCAGCCCAAACTGCCACGCACGGGCCGCCGATGTGTGTTTCTTGGCCGAGATTGTGGACCCGATCAAGGAGGCAAGTGTGAGGTTCTCCCCCGCCGCAAACTGAAGGGCCCATGCTCCCTCTTCAAGTGGAATCGCGGTTTCTTCCGATGTCTCCTGCGCTTGCACTTGGGACATGCCCAGGCCCCCAAACCCCAAGATGAACACAGCAAGAAAGAGTGACCGAAAGTATGGAGTGGACGCACGGTACAACATGGTTAGAAGAGACTTGAATCACACTGACGAGCAGAGAAGGGCGGTTGGGATTCCCCGCAAGAGGATTAGAGTCCCTTGCAGTACGATAAACGATCGGTTACATCCAGTTCCTCTCGCTCAAGTGGTCCCGATCAGCGGTCCCTTGGGAACTCGTCAGTGAACCGCGAACCGCGCTTCGCTCAGTAGTGTCAGGGTACGTAGAATCCGTCCGGGTCCGGGAATTCACCCCTGAAGCACCTCCGGGCCCGAACCTCAGGGCCGCTCGCTCGCAGGTGCTTCTTGCTGAAGGGGCGTCACGTTCGGGCGGTCTCGCCCGTCGCCCAAGAGGTGTTCGGCGAAGTACTCGGCCCGGAGCCAGAACCAGTAGTCGCCCATGCTGCCGTACCCGTGCCGCTGGCCGGGGAAGACGAAGAGGTCGAACCGCTTGCCGGCCTCAATCAGCGCCTTCGCCATCCGGTAGGTGTTGGCCGGGTGCACGTTGTTATCGATTGTGCCCGTCGTTAGCAGAAGGTCGCCCTCCAGGTTGCCGGCGAGCTCCGAGTTTTTTCCGACGGAGATGTCGAAAGACACCTCTCCGGAGTCGTTCTCGGTCGGCTCCACACCGTGATGCGTCTCCGACCACCAGCGGTTGTACACGTTGTTCTCGTGGTTGCCGGAGGAGGCGACACCTACGTCGAACACGTCCGGATACTGTAGCAGGGATGTCGTCGTCAAAAAGCCGCCGCCGGAGTGCCCGTAGATGCCCACACGATCCCCGTCGATGAAGTCGTGACGGGCCGCGAGCTGCTCAATCGTGGCCTTCTTGTCCGCGAGCGGATAGTCCCGCAGGTTGCCGTAGCCGTAGGTGTGGTACCACCGCGAGCGGTCGGGGTGGCCGCCCCGGTGCCCCGCCACCACCACGATAAAGCCCAGCTGGGCGAGGCCGACCTCGTCCCCGCTCGGGGCAAAGGCCTTCGGCACCGCCTCCGTCTGCGGGCCCGGATAGACGTAGGTGATGACCGGATACTCCTTCTCCGGATCGAAGTCGAACGGCTTGTACATCACGCCGTGGAGGTCCGTCACCCCGTCGGCGGCCGTCACCGAAAAGGGCTCCGGCATCTGCCAGCCCGCCTCGTTCAGGCTGCTCAGGTCGGCCGTCTGCAGCTCCGTCACCACCTCTCCCTTGGCGTCTCGGAGGACGGCCTGGGGCGCCGTATCCACCCGGCTGTGGTTGTCGACGAAGAACCGGGCCGACTCGTTCATCGCCACACTGTGGTCGGCGTCGCCGGGATTCACCAGCTCGGCGCCCGACCCGTCCAGCGCAACCCGGTAGAGATGATCGTAGTACGGGTCCTCCCCGTCCTCCCGGCCGTTGCCGGAGACGTAGACGACGCCCTCCTCCTCGTCAATCGCCTCCACCGCATCGACGTGCCAGTCGCCCGCGGTGAGCTGCTCCTTCACCGTGCCGTCCGGCCCATAGCGGTACAGGTGCGACCACCCGTCCCGCTCGGACAGCCAGAGCACGTCGCCGTCGGACAGCAGTTCGGGGCGTTGCGTGTGGAAGTACTTGTTGAACCGCTCCTCGACGACAGTCCGCGTCACCTCGCCCGTCTCGGCGTCGGCCACGCGCAGATCGGCCTCCGTGCGGTCGCGACTGTGGCGCTCGTACCAGAGCTCACCGGATCCCTCCGAGAGCCACACCCGGCGGCGCGGCGCCTCGGAGCCGGGATAGCGAAACTGCCGGTCGTCGATGATCGAGAGGCTCTGATCGGTCCAGCTCGTATCCGTGACCCGGGTTTTCTCCAGTGCCTCCAGGTCGTAGACCCAGAGCTCGTCGCGCCCGACGCTGTCCTCACCGGGCATCGGGTATTTGAAGGTCTCCAGCTCGGGCCGGTCGTTGCCGGTCGAGTGCACGACCCACAGCTCCTCGACATCGCGCAGGTCCGACCGGACGAGAGCAAAGCGGCGGGAATCCTTCGCCCAGGAGATGTCGACCGCCTTGCGCTCTCCGCGCTCCTCCTGCTTCTCCTGGTCCGTTTGCCCCCGTCCGTCGTTGTTGGCCGCGTAGCTGTAGTACTTCTCCCCGTCCTCGGTAAGCCGCGTCTCGTCGAGGTCGAGCTCCTCGACGGCTTCCTCCGCGTCTTCTCCGTCCTCACCCCGGCGGGCATCGAGCACCTTCTCGTACGCCTCACCGGACATCATCCAGAGGTCGTAGTTGCGGGCAAAGACGACCGTCTCACCGTCCGGGGAGACATTGGCCCAGCCGGGATGGTCATCCGGCTCTTCGTAGTCCTCGAGCTCACGAAGCGTCTGGGTCGTGACGTCGTACTCGAAATGGAAGACCTTCTGCTCGGTCTCCTCGTCCGCCCCAGCGTCCTCTATGTCTTGCTCTTGCTGCTGCTCGTCGACCTCGTCCTCCACCTTCTGGGAGGAGGTCACGTCGAACTGAAGGGTGTTTTCGTCGACGAAGCGGATGTTCTCGATGGGCAGGTGCTTGGCGTCCCACGGGTCCTGCGTGATGCGCGTGAGCTCGGACGCCAGGCGCTCACGGTCGAACAGCTCTCGCTGCGTGCCGTCCTCGGGGTCGACGATCCAGTAGCGCGTGCCCTCGGCAGTTTCGAAGTCGTACCAGAACCCCTCTCGGCCCTCGATCCACTGCGGATCGACGGTCAGGTCGTAGGCCATGTCCTCGATCTTGTACGGGGCAAAGCGCTCGGCGAGCTCGTAGTTGGCCGCCCCTGGACCGCCGACGCGGCCCTCCTCATCGGCGGCCTCTTGCCCGAACGCGGGCGCCGCGGGTCGCACCGCGAGCACGGCCCCCAACACCGCGCCGGTAAGGAGCAACAAACGCGTGGATAAATGAGCAGGCGAGCGACGGGAGGGGAGGAAACCCCAAACGATCGAGAGATTCATCGACGACAACACAGAATCGAAGAGAAGCTACAGAAACAGGATGTGGGCCGAGGGCCGCGCACAATCTACATGAGAGCCTCCTCAGAATGCAACCGCCGACGCGCGCCGTCCATCCACCGCACCGGTCTCCGAATCAGTCACGCCGGTAGCCCACGGGGGCGAACCTGCCTCAGACCCCGGGCCCTGACAGCCGAGACGCACAGCAGCATCGCCGCGTCGCTGCCCTCTGTGCCCGTTCTCAGTAGTGCCATGGCACGTCGGACCAGTCGGGATCGCGGCCCTCCAGAAACGCGTCGCGGCCTTCCTGCGCCTCGTCGGTCATGTACGCCAGGCGCGTGGCCTCCCCCGCGAACACCTGCTGCCCCACGAGCCCGTCGTCGGCCATGTTGAAGGCGTACTTGAGCATGCGGATGGCCGTGGGGCTCTTGCCGTTGATGGTCTCGCCCCAGTCGAGCGCCGTCGACTCCAGGTCCTCATGGGGCACCGCCTCGTTGGCCATGCCCATGTCGACCGCCTCGTCCGCCGAGTAGGTCTTGCCGAGGAAGAAAATCTCGCGCGCCTTCTTCTGCCCCACCTGCTGGGCCAGCAGGGCCGAGCCAAAGCCGCCGTCGAAGCTGGCCACGTCGGGATCGGTCTGCTTGAACTTGGCGTGCTCGGCGCTAGCGAGCGTGAGGTCGCAGACGACGTGCAGGCTGTGCCCGCCGCCCACGGCCCACCCCGGCACCACGGCAATCACCACCTTGGGCATGAAGCGGATGAGGCGCTGCACCTCCAAGATGTGAAGGCGCCCGGGGCGCGTCTCGTCGGGGTCCCCCTCTTCGCCCTCGTACTGATATCCATCTTTGCCCCGGATCTGCTGGTCCCCGCCCGACGAGAAGGCCCACTTCCCATGCTTCTCGGACGGGCCGTTGCCGGTGAGGAGCACACAGCCCACGTCCGCGCTCTGGCGGGCATGGTTGAGGGCCTGGTACAGCTCGTCGACCGTCGGCGGGCGAAAGGCATTCAGCACCTCGGGGCGGTCGAACGCAATCCGCACCGTGCCGTGATCGACCGATCGGTGGTAGGTCACGTCGTCGAAGTCAAACCCGTCGACGGACGTCCAGGCGTCGGGGGCGAATAGGGCAGATTCCATGCGGGACTGTGGGTTTGTGCAGATGAGAATGCGTCGAGCGGACGCGTCGCCGTCCAGTGAGGGGCCGTCTATGACTGTGGCGGCGCTGCGCCCGTGAACCAGCGGCGCAGGACCTGTTCGGCGGGCTTGCCCTGCGGGGTGAAGGCGGTTGGCCCCTCCACCTCGGCCGGCGGGTGCCACTTCCAGACAATGCCGCCCTTCAGCCAGGGCGCCCGGCCCACGGTGGACAGGAAGGCCTGGTAGCAGCGAGCCTGGAGGGATGGGTCGGGCGCCGCGCCGTCGTCGCGCTCCGGCCACTCCCAGGGCCGCGCCGCCGCCCCTTCAGCACTCCGGTAGCCGACCTCCGTCAGGAGCACGGGGCGCCCGGTGCGCTCGTGGATCTTGGCCAGGGCCGCCCGGTGGGACCCCCATCCTGCCTGGAGCATCTCGAGCGACGGGTCCGCGGCGTCTGTAAGCGGGAAGTAGGCCTGCACGCCGACGTAGTCGAGGACCTCCCAGAACTGGACGTTCTCGTACGCCTCGTGCCAGTTGGCCGCGTAGGTGAGGTTTCCGTCGTAGACGGTGCGGGCCTCCTCCGCGAGGGCCCGCCAGAAGGCAGGGCGCTCGGTCGCCGACCGGGTAAGTTCGGTCCCCAGCACGAGCGCATCGGCGTCCACCTCCGCGGCGAGGCGGGCGTAGAGCATGAGAAAGCGGCGGTAGTCGGCCTCCCATTCCGCCCACCCGGACTCGGTATCGAAGCCGATGTCGCTCCGGTCCTGGGCCGCATCGTACCCCCCCACCCAGAGGTGCGGCTTTAGGATGACGCCCATCCCCAGCGCGTCGGCCTGGCGGGCGAGGGTGCGGATGCCGCGGTGCGACTCGCTGTACCAGCCGTCGCCCGTGTCGGCCCGGACGGTGGGCGCGTCGGGCGCCTTCTGCCACCCGAATGCCACCAAGGTAAGGTGCGTCACGCCCAGGTCGCGGAGCCGCACGAGCAGGCTGGAGTCGGGGCGGGTTCGGGCATCCAGCGTCACGGAGCGCACGTCGAAGACGGGCTCCGACGGCGAAAGCGTATCGGCGGTCGCCGACGGGGCCCCATCCGTGGTACCACACCCGGCGCCGCCGGCGAAGAGCACGCCGAAGGCGAGCCCAGTCGCGAGACACAGGCAGTGAAGAGGCTGGCGCACGGGACGGAGGACGCTGATTCGAAGACACGCCGTCTAAACTCTCCGCGGGCTCGGGTGTTGCCTCCTTGGTAGCCCTCTGTCGCTCCCGCCCGGCAGACCGATGGGCACTCGTCGCGGGGCGCCACGCACTTTTCAGTTTGCTTCGTCTTTGTACCTTGAGGAACACGTCCTCGGGGCCGTCCGGGGGCGCCTCACGGTCTTCTCACAGCATCGATCGTTGCCGTATGCCGACCTACGACGTTGCAATCATTGGGGGCGGAATCGTGGGCCTCGCCACGGCCTACCGCCTCACGGAGCAGTACCCCGACGCGGCCGTCACCATACTGGAGAAGGAAGACCGGGTGGCGGCCCATCAGACGAGCCACAACTCCGGGGTCATTCACTCGGGCATCTTTTACGAACCCGGCTCGCTGAAGGCGGAGAACTGCCGGACCGGCAAGCGCGCCCTCGTCGAGTTTTGCGAGCGCGAGGGCGTGGACTACGAAATGTGTGGCAAGGTCATCGTGGCCACCGACGAGAGTGAGGTGCCCGAACTGGAGCGAATCGAAGCGAAGGGCCATCAGAACCAGGTGGACTGTACCCGCATCGGCCCGGAGCGCCTGCACGAGTTGGAGCCCCACGTGCAGGGCGTGGCGGGGCTCCACGTGCCGGCGGCCGGCATCGTCGACTACGAGGCAGCGGCCGAGGCCCTGGCGGATCGCGTCGAGGCCCGCGGGCACCCGATCCAGACCGGGGCTGCCGTGCGCGACCTGCACGTGACCCCGAACCACGTGACGGTCGACACCACGACCGGCGCCGTCCAGGCCCGCCACGCCGTTAATTGCGCCGGCCTCTACGCCGACCGCATCGCCGAGATGAGCGGCCAGGACCTGGACACGAAGATCGTGCCGTTTCGCGGCGAGTACTACGAGCTCGTGCCGGAGCGGCGGTCCCTCTGCGAGCGCCTCGTCTATCCGGTGCCCGACCCGGCCTTCCCGTTCCTGGGGGTTCACTTTACCCCGACGGTCGACGGGCGCGTGGAGTGTGGACCGACTGCCGTTCTCGCATTCGCCCGCGAGGGGTACGGCCTCACGAACATTGACTGGGGGGAGCTCCTGGAGATTCTCACGTATCCGGGCTTCCAGAAATTGTCCGCGCGCCACTGGCGAAAGGGCCTCCGCGAGTTGCTTCAGTCCATGAGCAAGCGGGTCTACCTGCGGGCCGCCCGCCAGCTCATCCCCGAGGTGCAACGGAGCGACTTCACCGCCCCGTGGGCCGGGGTGCGGGCCCAGGCCCTTCGGCGCGACGGCACCCTCGTCGACGACTTCCTGATCCGGGAAACCGACCGGGTCGTGAACGTCATCAACGCCGCCTCGCCCGCCGCGACCTCGGCGCTCAACATCGGGGCGCTCATCGTGGAGAACCATTTGGACGATCGGTTGACGGACCTCCACATTTCAGGCGGGGCTCTGGAGAGTGGGTAATCACCGCTTTCCCTGCCCGGCGCACCGGTACGGGGCCTCGTAACTGTAAAGGCGTAGCCGGAACACATGGCCCCGCGTGCTTGCCCTTTCCCCCTCCCCCGCAACCTCATGGCCTGGATCGACGTCATTGACCCCGCGGACGCCACCGGCGACCTGAAGGCCCTCTACGACACGATCGCCGAAAAGCGGGGCAAGGTCTCCAACGTCCTGACGGTACACAGCCAGAACCCCGCGGCGCTGAAGGAGCACCTTGACCTCTACGACGCCGTCCTGTTTGGGTCCTCTCCCCTGAGCCGGGCCGACCGCGAGGCGATCGCCGTGGTCGTCTCCGCCGCCAACGAATGCGACTATTGTGTACGGCACCACGCCGAGGCACTCCAGGCCTACTGGCGCGACGAGGATCGCGTACACCAGTTGGCCGACGACTACACCGCGCTCAACGACCTCGACGATCGGCTCCGCACGGCGTGCGCCATGGCCGAGAAGCTGACCACCGCTCCCGGCGCCATGGCCGAGGCGGACGTGCACACCCTGCGCGACGTCGGGTGGTCCGACCGTGCCGTGCTCGACATTGTGCTCGTGACGTCGTACTTCAACTTCGTGAACCGCATCACCAATGGCCTCGGCGTGGAGGCAACCGAGGACGAAGCGACCGGCTACAACTACTGATTTTCCTTGTCCCGGCCGGGCCCCCATCCATACATGTCGCCTCTACGGCCTCCAGGCCCCCGCTCCGCGTGGGGCCCCCGAGCCAGACCTCTTTGTGGCAAGACCCACGCGGCACCGCCCGCGGACGCCGAGTACCGAGCCACGGTGTTCGTCTCCGAATGCATCCCCCGACGCCGGCTTGATTGTGCCCCGTATGGTTCTTGTGGGCACGTTTCCGGGCCGTTCGTCAACCACGCGGGGGCATCCAGGCTGATAGTAAACCGACAACGAAGGGTCTATCAGGGCATCTCAGCGTCACACTCCTCGTGATGGTCTGCGGGGGACCGCTCCCGCTCTTTGGGCGGAGCGCCCCCGCGTACCATCCCGAAACGATCCGCCCTGACTTCGCCGCATATACCCAACAGGCGCCGAATCGCGCCTTTGCCTCAGGTCGTGACGGATGGGGAGGCGCCCACAGACAGCCGTCTCCCCAAAAAGCCTGGAGCATTGCCCTCTCCAACTGCCGAGAATTTGTGGATCAGTGTGTCGTGATCGCCGAGAACGACGAGATTGTACGCCCCGAGGATCTGTTCCCCGACGCCTCCGGCCATTCCTCCGCACTGGAGTCCCCGACGGAGTGGTCCGGGAAACTGTCTTTCTCCTCGCTATGGTCGGCCTCGCAGTACTCGTGGGCGGCACCGTCTTTTCCAGGCGGTACCCACTGCATCTGTTTTCCACCGGTCTCTCCGATGGCGGGAACGGCTCTTCAACCGTTTCGAAGTCAACTGAAGGAGCACGGGCCCTACACCGTGACGCCTGGGGGACGGCCCTTCGAGTGTCTCCCTGAGCAGAGGGCGCACGCTCCCTCGCAGCTCTACGGACGATCCCGGCACCACACGCATCATAGGAACCGCACTCAACACCTGCACGTCCACTGCCGTGGAGCTTACTGACTGGTAAATCAAAATCGCGGCCGACATGCAGACCCCATCCAGCGCGCCGACAGAATCTGACACTACCGCCAATCAGATTCTCGACGTGGCCGAGGCGCATATCCAGCGCCGCGGGTACAACGCCGTCAGTTACGGGGACCTCGCCGACGAACTGGATCTCACCACGGCGGCCATTCACTATCACTTTCCCTCGAAGGCCGACCTCGGACAGGCACTGGTGCGCCGGTACCGCCAGGGGAGCCTCCAGAAACGAGCGGCATTCGACGAGCAGCACGCGGCTCTCCGCGAGCGGCTCCTGGCGTACGTCGATCTCTTTTCGGGCATCATGGAGGACGGTGGGCTCTGCCTCTGCGGGATTCTTGCGGCCGACGCGGAGACGCTTCCGAACGAGGTGCGCCAGGAGGTCCAGCAATTCTTTGCCGAACAAGAAGACTGGCTCACGACGATCATCGGGGCCGGCACAACCAGCGGGGCGGGCCTGCAGGGCTGCACCTCTCCCCGAGACGTGGCCCGCGTGCTCCTGGCCGCGGTTGAAGGCGCCATGCTCACGACCCCACATCGGGATCCGGAGACGTACGCCGACACGCTCCGCCGTCTCGTCGACTCGATTGTAACGTAGCCGGCAGCTCTTCCACCGACGAACGGAAGAGGAAACCTCTCGTTGCCCTGAGTGTGCTTACCTACTAGTAAGTATATTGGTGAAGACGCTCCGATACCCGCGCACACGTCCACAAATTCATTCCTCTAACCGCGTTATGGCTACGACCACCGCTGAAGAGACTGCCACCGAACAGGTGCACGAGAAGGCTGAGCAGGCGCTCGGCTTCGTGCCCAACCTCATCACAGAAATCACGGGGGAGAACCCCGCCGTCGCGGACGCTTACCTGACCGCCACGGGCATCGTGGAGGACGGGGGTGTCCTTTCCGGCGCCGAGCAGCAGGCCGTCGTTCTCGCCGCGTCCAGCTACAACGATTGCCACTACTGCACGAAGGCCCACGCTGTAGCCGGCCAGCAGGCTGGGCTCGACGCCGAGACGACCGAAACGATCAACGAGGGCGGCCTTCCGTCCGATGATCGCCTGAAGAGCCTCGTCCGCGCCACGCGCCGCATCCTCGGCAAGCGCGGCTGGCTCTCCGACGCCGACGAGGCGGAATTCGCCGATCTTGGCCTGGAGCGGCCGGAACTCTACGAGATTGTTGCGCTCGTCGGCATCAAGACGATCAGCAACTACGTAAACCACATTGCCGACACAGAAGTCGACGAACCGTTTCAGGCATAAGTCCAAGTCCTGACACGTTGCGTCGGAAGCCACTTGACGCCCCCACCAAGACGGCGGCGATGAATCGCCGCCGACCGAGTGCGCCGGCCCCTTCCTCTAGGAGGGGCCGGCGTTTTTGTTGGGACAACGACCAATGCACACGGGCGGAAGGGACTCCGGCCGGGCCGTGCAATCAACGTCACCGCTCGCACGTTCGACGGGTAGATCATCGTTTACGATGCCGCCCCCGCCCCACGCATCGATGCAGCCGCCCCCGATGGACCAGACGGCCCCCGAAGCGACCGAGGCCACTACCGTCGCCCTTGGGTGCTTCTGGGGCGTGGAGGCCGCTTTCGGGGCGCTGGACGGCGTGGTCCGCACCACGGTCGGCTTTGCCGGAGGGCAGTCTGCCGCCCCGACGTACGCCACGATTGGGGACCACGCTGAGGCGGTACAGGTCGAGTACGATCCGGATCGGCTCCGCTACACCGCGCTCCTGGATCGCTTCTGGTCCGTGTTCGATCCGACCCTGACGCCCGCCAAGCGTCGATACCAGCCCCTGCTCGTGCCCCAGAACCCAGAACAGATGGATCACGCGCGGGCCTCGCGGGCCGACGCCGTCGCGCAGGACGAACGGGCCGGGCGTGTCGAGATCGTTGATGATGGTGATTTTTGTGCCGCCGCACTCCGGCACCAGAAGCACGTGCTCCGCCGGTACGACGACGTGACGGCCGCACTCCGGGCCCGCCTTCCGGGCGAGCGAGCGCTGGCCCGGTCCCCCGCGGCCACACTCGCCACTGGCTACATCGGGGGCTACCGCGACCCAGCCCGCCTCGCCGACGATCGGGACCGCCTCGGGCTGCCCGACAGTGCCCTTTCGACGCTGCGGGCAGCAGCACGGCGGCACGGCAACTGGAACGTCTTCGTGCGGGCGGACCAGTCTGCGTAGCGCCGGCGCTTCTCCCTCTCATCTCCGTGGCCTCGTCGACCTCTCGCCGGGACCGCCGCGGTGGTTTCTCGTATTTTATTGCCTATCCCTCCCCATTCCCCATGTCTTCTTCAACCTCCCCCGTCGACGCCTCGATGGACGTACCGCCCATGGACCGCCGTGCCCCAGCCGATTGTGCCCACGCCGCCTTCGCGCTGGGATGCTTCTGGGGCCCGGATGCTCTCTTTGGTGCCCAGGAGGGGGTGGTGCGCACCACGGTGGGATACGCCGGCGGCGGGACCCCCAATCCCACCTACGAAGACATTGGTGACCACATCGAGACCGTCCGCGTGGAGTACGATCCGGCCCACATTTCCTATACGGACCTGCTGGACCTCTTCTGGGCCGCGCACGCCCCCACACGAGCGCCGCTCAAGCGGCAGTACCAGTCGGCCCTCTTCCCGGCCACCCCCGAGCAGGCCGAGCAGGCTCGTGCATCGAAGACCGACGTCGCCGCCGAACACGACGGGCCCCTCAGCACCGAACTCATCGCGGACGCCTCCTTCACCCGCGCCGAGCCCTACCATCAGAAGCACAAGCTCCGCCGCCACTCCGCGGTCGCCGACCCGTTGCGGGCCGTCTATCCGGAGGACCAGGCCTTTGCCGACGCGCCCGCCGCGGCCCTCGCAAACGGCTACATCGGCGGCCACCGGGCCCCGGCGCGGCTCGACGACGACGCGTCCCGCCTCGGCCTGCCCACGGAGGCGACGGAGGCGCTCCGCACGATCGCGGAGGATCGCCATCGGGCGTGAGTGAAACCTCCTCGTCCGGCGAGATCATCCGGCGAGCAGGCCCGCCACGACGAACGCGACGGCGGCCAGCCCGGCCTGCACAAGGGCGTAGGGCATCTGCGTGTTGACGTGGTCCACGTGGTCGGACGCCGCCGCCATCGACGAGATAATGGAGGTGTCGGAGAGCGGTGAGGTGTGATCCCCGAAAATGCCGCCGGACAACACGGCCCCCAGCATGAGGGACGACGGGAGGGCCACCTTGACGGCCAGCGGCATCACCACAGGGATGAGAATCGCGAAGGCGGTCCACGACGACCCGAGCGTGAACGCCACGAAGCTCGATACCGCGAAGACGAGCACGGGCATCCACCAGGCCGGGCCCTGCTCGCCGACAATCTGCACCACGTAGTCGCCCATCTCGAGCGCCTGGGACACCTGCCCGAGCGCGAACGCGAGCACCAGTAGCAGCGTGACGGGTACGAGGCCGGACGCGCCCTTCACGATCCAGTCCATCGACGTGCCCGGCGTCAGGGTGGCGCGCCCCTCCCGGAGCGGACGCGGGATGGCGTAGAGCAGCAACGCCGCCCCCAGGGCCGTCCCCACGGCCCACAGCACGGCCGTCGAGCCGCTCCCTTCCATGAGATTGCCCCCGCCGGTGACGTACAGCCCCACGAAGATCATCGCCACCATGACGGCGACGGGGAGCAGCAGGTTGCGCGCCTGTGGCGTCACGTGGTCCGGCGGCTCGATGCGGGCCACGTCTTCCTCAATCATCGGCTGGGCGTCGGGGCGGAGGACCTGCCCGGTGTCCGCCGCCCGCTCCTCCGCCCGTCGCATGGCCCCGAAGCCCCAGCCCGTTAGCGCCAGCACGAGCGAGAACCCAATCGCGAAGAGGGCAAAGAAATTGAAGAGCACCGCCTCGGCCAGCACGGCCACGGCGTTCTGCGACAGCTCCTGGGCCCCGACCAGGCCCAGGACGAAGGCCCCCCACCCGTTGAGCGGAATCGACATGCAGACGGGCGCGCAGGTGGCGTCGCAGTAGTAGGCCAGCTTCTCGCGGGGAAGATTGAGTCGATCGAACAGCGGACGGCTTACCGCCCCGACGGTGAGGGACGAGATGTTCGACTCGACGAAGATGACCATGCCAATGCCCCACGCCAGTAGCTCGGCCCCGCGCCGGCTCTCCCCCCAGCCACGGGCCCGCGCCCACTTGATAAAGCCCTGCACCCCGCCGGAGGCCTGAACCAGCGCTACGAGCCCACCCACCAGCAGACAAAACACAAGGATGCGGGCGTTGCTCTCGGTCGTGAAGACCGTCACGATCTGGCTGGCCAGTTCGCGGAGGCCCAACACCGGATTGCCCCCGGTGAGGATGGTGGTGCCCAGCCAGAGCCCGGCGAAGAGCGACAGGTAGATTTGCCGAGTCCACATCGCAAGTCCAATCGCCACGACGGGCGGCAGCAGAACGATCCAGTCCATTCAGACACTACTTCCGTGGAAGAGTCCCGTCAACGAGGCCAGTGCCGCCGGGGTCAGCGAGGAGGCAAATGACCGTCACGAGAGACGCTATGACGTTGCGCGGACTTTCAGCTCCGGCACATGACCACGCGGGCTGCGGGTGGCGGTGTAGAGCATCGCGTCGGCCAACTCGCGCGGGTCGACCCAGGTGGACGGGTCGGCGTCCGGCATCGCCTCGCGGTTGTCCGGCGTGTCGACGACCCCCATCGGGTAGAGGACGGTCGTGCGCAGGCCTGCGCTTTTTTCCTCCAGCTCCAGGGACTTGATGTAGGACGCCACGGCGGCCTTCGACGCCCCGTAGAGGCCGGCCTCAGCCTGGCCCTCTAATGCCGCTGGCGCGGACACGCCGAGCAGAAAGCTACTGTCCGCCCGCGTGAGGAAGGGCACCGCCGCACGGGCCGTGTTGAAAAGAGTGCGGAAGTTGAGTTCCATCATGTGAGCGTAGTCGTCGGTCGTCGACTCAACGGCCTGTTGCATCGCAAAGCCGCCCGCAATGGCGAGGACGGCGTCGAGCGCCGCCTGCTCCTCCCAGAGATCCGCGAACGTCTCCATCGTGGCGTCCTCGTCGGTCAGATCGGTGTCGAACACCTGCGCATCCGGAAAGGACGCCTCCAGGGTGGCACGGTTTTCCTCCCCGTAGTCGATGAGGACGAGGTCCCAGCCCGCGTCGTCGAAGACCTCGGCGGTCACGGAGCCGATGACGCCGGCGGCACCAGTAATGGCTGCAGTGGGCATGGCGGTCGAATTTTGGGTCTGTGCAGTAGTGCGTGTGCTCCTAACGTACCGACTGGAACGGTTCGGGTCAACGAGCCGGGGCCTCCGTGTCAGAGACACCGAAGACGACGCAGCAGAGCAGTCGGATGCAGGAAAACGTTGAATATTTTTATAACGCTGTGCAGCGAGACCTCGTACTGAGCCTACCATTCTCTCACTTCATATTCACACCTGTATGAAGGTCTGTAACAATCCGAGATATGGGAGACAAGTCGCCCGACACGGTGGTTACTCGTCGAGAGAACCTATACGTTTGGTTGTGGTCTCGCAGAGATGGGGGTTCCCTCTTCTGCCGGACCGCGTACGCCGGACCACGAGCAGTCGTGCGGCACGGATTCTTTCCAATCATACCGACTCTCAACGGATGAGTGAGTTAGCGATCTACTGGATCTTTGCGGGCGCCTTCCTGGCGGGCATGGTGGCCATCGGCGCGTACCAGTTCATTGGCCTCCGAACCGTGGACGACCGGGGCGAGCGAGCCTTCGACTTCTGGATCGGCGAGGGAACGGTGCCGGGCTGGTGGACGGCGGCCTCCCTCGCGGCCGGATGGCTCCTGCTCGGCTGGATGACCTGGCAGATGTACCTCTGGTACGCCTACGGCCTCGGGGCCATCTGGATCTTCACGATCCCCTGGATCCTGTGCACCGTCGGGCTCCTGTTCGTGCCCAAGCTGTTTCGGCGGTTCCCAGGCGTCTCGATTCCCGAGATCCTCCGCTTCCGCTTCAACCGCATGACGCAGACGCTCCTGGGACCCGTGCAGAGCTTCGCGTACCTCACGTGGCTGGCCGCCGAGATCTACGTGCTGAGCGCCGTGCTGTCGAAGCCGCTGGAGGTGGGCATCGTGACGATGGCCATCATCGTGAGCATCACGTTCGGCATCTACGTTACGCTCGGGGGCTTCCGCTCCGTCCTGCGCACGGACCTGATCCAGTTCGTCTGCGCGGCGATCATGCTCGTGGCGCTCTCGGTGTTTGGCATCATGGAGGCCGCGTCCATCTCGGGCGGGTTTGGACAAATCGTCTCTCAGATCAACGAGACGCCCCCCATCTACGCCGACCACTTCTGGGACTGGGACTCGCCGGGCTACTCCTACATGTTCGCCGCAGTCTTGATCTACACGCCCGGCTTCATCACCCTGCAGGGGGCGTGGCAGCGCGTGATGGCCACCTCCACGGAGGAAGAGGCCCAGAAGGGAATGTGGTGGAACGTGACGTTCAACATCGCCATCGTGGTTCTCATGCCGACCATCATCGCCATCTCTGCCCTGGTCGTGTTCCCCCCTGTCGGCGGCGAAATTCCGAGCGAGGTCGGGAGCTTCGGCTACTTCATCTTCTCGTCGATGATCACGGAGCTGTTTAGCAATCCAATCGTTGCCGGGGCGCTCATCGTGGCCCTTATGGGGATGGCGCTCTCGTCGGTCGACACTTACGTGAACGTCTGCGCCATGAACCTAACGAAGGACGTGCTGGAGCCGCTCGTCTTTGAGCGGTACGACGTGAGCGGGTACGCTCGCCTCAACGCTGGGCGGGCCGTCACGGCCGGCTTCATTGGGCTCTCGCTTCTCTGGGCGTTTGAGTTCCCGGGGCTGTTCGACATGTACTTCCTATCGAGCGCGCTCATCTCGGCGACAACGGCCGTCGCCACGTTCAGCGCGTTTTCCAAAAAGCCGACGACGCTCTCCGCCTACCTGGCCATCATCTTCGGCACCGTCGGCATCTTCCTGTTCTTCTTCCTCGGCAAGTACGAAATGCTGGGGTGGTTGCCAACGTGGCTCACCAATTCGGGCCTGGCCTACGGCGTGATCGGGCTCGCCCTTTCCATCGTGGGCATCTTCGTCGGCATCGCCTTCGGCAAGCCCCCGAGCGATCGGGTGCTGGAGCGCTACGATGGTGAGTACTACTCGGGGCGCCGCGAGATGTACGAGCTGAACCAGCAGCTGAAGCAGGAGGAGAAGGAGGAGCGAGAGAAAGCCGCGGCGGCTCCCTCCGCATAGGGGGTCGGTGGGGGGACGGCGCTGACTCGTGGGGCGCGCCTACGCCACGGTGACCCGTCCCCCAGCGTCACTACCGGGTGTGTCTGCTCATGCCCCCGTCTGTACGGGCATTGCCCCACTGAACTCATCCACATTGCGGTCGCGCTCCTGTCGCGGGACATTCCAGTCCCGGGGCGTTCATGCCCCTGGGGCGAGGCCAACCGCGATGCCCGCCCTCGTGACCCCGGTGGCATCCATCTTCGATGGCACGAGCCGGGACGGGGGTACGTGGTGGGCTCGGCATCTTCGCTGAGCGGACCTGGCTCTCTCAATCGTGCCAGCGGTTGCGAAGCGACGGTCGCTTGGGCCCTGGTAACGAGACTCGACGCCGACGACGGTTCCCGCACCACCGCTCCGCCGCCATGCCTCACCGGCTCAGGGGAACGGAGGAATGCCTCGTCGTCCGGGGCCTGTCGCACTGATATGATCCCTGCACAAAGTCCGGGCACTGCCGGATCCTACCGCTACCATCTCTCCTTACAGTACTTCTGTCCCTGGTATCTTGCCCAGGAACGTGCCCTCCGCTCGTTTTACTCATTTCCAGCTTTCTCTTCATGACCGACCTTAGTGGTACCTCCGCCATCGTCACAGGAGCGTCGAGCGGCATTGGCGAAGCCACCGCGCACCGCCTTGTCCAGGACGGCGCGTCCGTGGCGCTCGCCGCCCGCCGCGAGGAACGCCTTGACTCCCTCCGCGACGACATTGAAGCCGAGGGCGGCACCGCCATCGTCTGCCCCACCGACGTGACCGACCGGGACCAGGTGCAGGCCCTCGCCGACGCCACCCTCGACGCGTTCGGGAGCATCGACATCCTGGTCAACAACGCCGGCATCATGCCCCTCTCCCTCATGGAGAACCTCCACGAGGACGAGTGGGAGCAGATGGTAGACGTAAATGTGAAAGGGGTGCTCCACGCCGTGGGCGCCGTACTGCCCGCCATGATGGAGCAGGAGCAGGGGCACATCGTCAACATTTCCTCCGTGGCGGGGCGCCGCACCTTCCCCGGAAGCGCCGTGTACTCGGGCACCAAATTCTTCGTTCGGGCGCTGTCGGAGCGCATGCGCAACGAGTTGGCGCCCACCCACAACATCCGGGTCACGTCCATCGAGCCCGGCGCCGTCGACACGGAGCTAACCAATACCATCACCGACGAGGACATTCTGGCGGGGATGGGAGACATGCAGGACGAGATGCAGATGATGGAGTCCGCGGACATCGCGGACACGATCCATTACGCCTTGACGGCCCCCGAGCACGTGGACGTGGAGGAGCTTCTCGTGATGCCGACCGACCAGCAGGGGTAGGCGCGCCGGCGCCCCCAAGCCCCCCGGCCCGTCACGTCTCAACTCGGAGCCCAAGGGCCCAGTAGATCCAGCCGATGAGAGCGAACTGGAGCGGCAGGCGCAGATAGAGCGCCCACGCCGGAATGCGCCCAAAGTCCGCCGGGTGGAGGGCCATGTGCACGTTGGCGGGAAACACGGCCAGCAGGAGCACGATGAGGCCCCACCCGGCGTACCCGCGCAGTTCAGGGACAACCACCCCGAGGGCCCCCAGCAGTTCAGCGGCTCCACTCGCGTACACCAGCGCGTGGGGGGCCGGCAGGTACGGCGGCACGAGGCGCACGAAGGCCGACGGCCACACGAAGTGGGCCGTGCCCGCCGTGGTAAAGAGCAGGGCAATCAGGTAGACGGAGGGGCGGTGCATGGCGGTGGACCGAACGTACGTGGGGTACAGGGTCTAAGGCCTTCCCTGAAGTCTGGGGATCGTACCAGCACGTCCGCGGAGGGTGCCCGATCCGGGAGCGCCCCAGTGCGGATTGGCCAGACCAGTGCACGGCGTTTTGACATTCTGTCAACGCCGAGATGCCCTGTATTTTCCCGCCTGATCGTTTCGTAACGAAGCAATCCGGAGACCCCCGCGTTTGTGGGAGATCCGGTCAGACGTTCCACCCCATCGCCGCGCCTTTTTTCCGACCTGCTTCGTTTCATGGACGCCACCGATTCCTCCCGGGGCCTCTTCTGCAACCGTACCCTCAACCTGCGGGGGATTCAGGCCATCGGGTACGACATGGACTACACGCTCATCCACTACCACATGCGCAAGTGGGAGAAACGAGCCTACACGTTCATCCGGGAGGGCCTTCAGGAACAGGGCTGGCCGGTGGATGATCTGCAGTTCGACCCGGAGCTGGCCATCCGCGGCCTCGTGATCGACGCTGAGCGTGGCAACGTCGTGAAGGCCAACCGCTTCGGATACGTCAAGCGGGCCTTCCACGGCACCGATCCTCTCGGCTACGAGCGGCAACGCGACGAGTATCAGCGGACGCTCGTGGACCTCGGGGAGGACCGGTGGCACTTCCTCAACACCCTCTTCTCCATCTCGTCGGCCTGCATGTACATGCAGCTGGTGGACCTGCTCGACGCCAATGCGCTGGAGGGCTCCATGGGCTACACCGATCTGTGGGAGCGCGTACAGCGGACCCTCGACGAGGCCCACATGGAGGGGCGGCTCAAGGAGGCCATCGTCCAGCACCCGGAGCGCTTCGTGAACCTCGACCCGCAAATGCCCCTCACCCTTCTCGACCAGAAGCGTGCGGGGAAGAAGCTGCTGCTGATCACCAACTCCGAGTGGAGCTACGCCCAGCCGATGCTGGCGTACGCCTTCGACGACTTTCTCCCCGACGACATGACGTGGCGGGACCTCTTCGACCTGTCTATCGTGGGTGCGCGGAAGCCGGACTTCTTCTCGGTCGACATGCCGGCCTTCCGCATCGAGCGCGACGACGGCCTGCTGCGGGAGCACAAGAACGGCCCACTGGAGGAGGACAGCGTGTACGTGGGCGGTAACGCCCCACTCGTGGAGCGGACTCTCGGGCTGCGGGGCGAGGAGATCCTCTACGTGGGCGACCACCTGTTCGTGGACGTCAACGTATCGAAGAAGGTGCTGCGGTGGCGCACGGCCCTCGTGGTGCGGGAGTTGGAGCAGGAGATCGAGGCGTTCCGGTCGTTCGCCGACGCGCAGGCCCGTCTCTCGCGGCTGATGGAGCAGAAGGAGCAGCTGGAGGCGGAGTTCTCGGCGAAACGCCTGCAGCGTCAGCGCCTGCACGAGAGCTACGGCGAGACGGACGGCCATGAGGTCGAGGCCCTCGAACAAGAGATGTCGGCCCTCCGCACGCGTCTCACCGCACTCGACGAGGACATCGCCCCCCTCGCCAAGGCCTCCAGCCAACTCGTCAACGAGAACTGGGGCCCCCTCATGCGCACCGGCAAGGACAAGAGCCTCTTCGCGCGACAGGTGGAGCGCTACGCCGACGTCTACACCGGGCGCGTCTCCAACTTTCTCCACCACACGCCCTTCACGTACCTGCGCTCGCACCGTGGCAGCCTGCCCCACGACGAGGCCGCCGAGCGGGACCCGCAGTACGAGTCGCTGACCTCGGGCTACGAGTGGGACGAAACGACCGCCAAAGAGCGCGGGTAGCGGCCGTCCGTCGAAGAGGGAGGTACGGACCGGAGTCCGCATTCCGACCCCTGCACGCCCAGTCACTCTCTTGCCTCTTGGGCCCTACAGGCCGACCGCTCCGAAGAGCACGACGCCGAGGGCGATCAGGATGGCGTTCGCGAGGGAAATGGGCAGCAGGTACTTCCAGCCCACCTTCATGAGCTGGTTGTACTTGAAGCGCGGGAACGTCCACCGCACCCAGATGAAGAGGAAGGAGAAGAAGCCGACCTTCAGCATCAGGCTCACGAACTGAAGCAGGGTGAGCAGGGTCGAGCCCTCCAGCGCCGGAAACAAGGCAATCAGCTGCGGCTCGAAGGGCACCAGGTAGCCCCCAAAGAAGAGCGTCACGATAAAGAAGGAGGCGATGAACCAGTTCACGTATTCGGCGAGGAAGAACATGCCGAATTTCATCCCGCTGTACTCGGTGTGGTAGCCGGCCACCAGTTCCTCCTCCGCCTCCGGCAGGTCGAAGGGCGCACGGTTCGTCTCGGCGAAGGCGGTCACGATGAAGATGAGACAGCCGATCGGATTGCGCACCGCGTTCCAGCCCAGCAGCGCGCCCCCCGAACTCTGGTGCTCTACGATTTCCATGAAGTTGAGCGACCCGGCGATGAGAACCACAGAGATGACCGCCAGGCCCATCGAGAGCTCGTAGGAGACCATCTGTGCCGCCGACCGCAGCCCGCCGAGCAGCGAGAACTTGCTGTTGGAGCTCCAGCCCGCCAGCGTCACGCCGTAGACGCTAATGGAGGTGAGCGCCAGCAGCATGATAACGCCCACGTTCAGATCGGCCACGACGACTCCCTCGGCAAACGGAATCAGTGCCGCGGTGGTCATGGCGATGACGACCATGACGACGGGCGCCATCGAGTGGATGAACTTGTTCGACTGCGCGGGCTGAACGTCCTCCTTTAGCACAAACTTGAGCACGTCGGCGAACGGCTGCAGGAGGCCGAGCGGCCCCACCCGGTTCGGCCCTGGACGGTTCTGAATGAAGGCCGAGACGCGCCGCTCCGCAAATACCAGCAGCGACGCCGAGAGCAGCATCGCGTTGATGACGAGGAAGGCGCCGAGGGCCGTCCAAACCATTGAGGGGATCATGTCCGCACGGGTGGGTTCGGGGGACGTGGGCGAGAGGAGCAAGACTCCAGCATCTCAAACGTACTCGTTGCCGGCGACGGGCGCAAGCAATCTTGGAGTGCCCGGTCCTCAAGGCCTACGGGAAGATCACTGTTTTCGGGAGAGTTCACGGCCCGTCTGGCTCGGTCTCCCACTGTCCATCGACTTTGTGATCTTTATTTCGTTCCGCCCCTCAGACTTCCGCAATCGTCCACGAAGACGGTTGGGGCTTCTGGAAGGTGCTATCGACTCGTTCCTTCTCTGGCACAGCCGGTGTAGATGCCAGAAGACAGTAGAGCCCCCGTGTCCGGTTGGGATCCTTTGTTCGCCCCCTGGTGGGAGCCTCTGCCTGAACGATCGCACAGAGCCGCCCCCTCACGGACAGTAGATCGTTGCCCTGTTCCATTCTGAGGCGGCACACGCAGCTACGTCCCGCAGCGGCAACGGTATGGCTCGTCCAGATTTCGGTCCGGAGTTGCCTCCGGAACGACTCCCCCAAGCACAGCGGCGTCGGGCGTCCAGCATCTCACCGTCACCCGTGTTCACGGAGCCGCCCTCGTCCACCCTGGTGAACGACGCGCGAAATCTCTGGTCCCCACAGCCAGCACGAAATCCGGACAGGGCCTACACAGCATGGCGCTTCCCTGTACAGAATGAAAGGCGGATTCGTACTACATCCGGGAAGGCAAGTTGTGGGAAAAGGGCCTATATCCATCCGGGGTATACATCTTCGGGACGCGGCACCCAGGACTCATCATGAATAACACTCCGTCAAAGAAAAGTCCTCCAGACGAGCAAGAGGGCTCGAGACGCACCTCGAAACCGCTGCTCTCACTCTTGCTCGGCGAAGAGAAATAGATTCCTTCTGCTCGGGACCCGGACCGGTCCGGGCTTTCTGCATCCCCATGTCTTGACAGAGTGACAAGTTTCAGCTTCACGGGACGAGCATAAGATATTTGCCCTCTCGGCTCTTGCCCGCGCCATTCTGAAGCAGACAGTATGCACGTTGACACTTTGTTACCGACGAGCTCACTTGACAACTCGTCACGATGAGTCTTCGTCGGAAGAGTCCGCAAGGGCTCGGCCGAGGAAGTCAAGCCCGCTGTCGACGAGGGAGCCGGGATCCAAGTTGTATCGCTTCTCGAGACCGCTTCCTTTGTTGGCCGCAAGTTGAATAAGCCCGTGCGTGGAGCCCCAGAGCGTCACGGCCGTCTGCCGCGGGTCAAGGTCTGGGTGAATCGAGCCGTCATCAATGCCGGCCCGGATGGCGGTGCTCATGACCTGTAAGCCCCGGTCTGCCTCGGCAAGGCACTGGCGCACCCGCTCGGAGGACGCGTCAGGGTCGGCGGCACGAGACTCAAACTGGGCAACGAGCCGAAAGTGGGTGGGCTTTTCTCGGGAAAACCGGACGTACGCGTCACCGATCGCCCGGATCTGGGCACGTCCCGTCTCGTGTTGCTGCGCAGCGGTCTCAAATCGCTCCCGCATTGCGCGGAAGCACCGGTGCGTTACCCCGAGCACGATGTCGTCCATGTCCTCGAAGTAGACGTAGAGGAGACTTCGACTTATTTGTGCCTCCTCGGCAATGTCGGCCATCGTCATGTCGTCCCGTCCCTTTTCCCGGAGCACGGTCCCAGCGGCATCGAGGATGGTGTGGCGGCGCTGTCTTTTGTCTTCGCGCTGTCGGTCATCGATGGACATGGGGGGAGTGCAGTATTGAACATATTACACTAGAATCGCACGACACGCTGTCAACGTACAGGTGTTCTGACGCTTCGACTCACGCCGAACATCCATCCGTCTTGACGCTACGTCATGGCTTCCGACTGATCTCTGAGGACCGATCTGCTCTCCTCTCGGGTGCACCTCAATACTTTGACATAGCGTCAGCTGGTTTCGGATATTCCCTCAGTCGTGTCGAGTGGAGAAGGAGCACCGTTTTCCAGGCGAAGTTCCTCATTAGGTTTAGAGAACTTGCATGGCCATGTGCGTGCGAGCACTTGGCTGGATTGACATACTGTTTCGAAGGCTTCATTCCCGCCACGTGCTTCGTCGATGACACATTGACAATGATCGACCAGACAGTGTCACGACGAACATCCAGTCGTTCATTCGGACGGCGACCTCTACGGAGCAACGAGCAGATCATCGGGATTAGGGGGGATCACGCAGCTCACAGTCCTCGTGGATCGGCCTTCAGGCACAGATCACTGAGGGGGTCCGTGAAGGGGTACCGGTTGTCACACACCCGGGCGATCAGCTCTCGGACGGAGACCGTGTGGAGGCCCGATTACCCCGCGTCGGTTCCGGGCGTACCCGAATGGCCGTCCACGCCTGGAACAGGTCTGCGCGCAGATCGACGAGGGCTGCTGCCCGTCGTCCCGGTCCCCGAACAAATGCGCCCCGAATTTTCCCCCCGCACCGAACACGTGGCGGGCCGACCGGTCCAATTCGCAGCATTTCGCCGCCTTCCTGCTCATTTCGTTCTCCTCTATGCCAACCGACGCGACCCTCCGCTCCGCGCAGCCCGACACCCTACCGCCGTCCCCGTTTCCTACCGACGATCCCATCCTGGGACAGATCGGCGGCACACCCATGCTGTCGTATCCTGGGGCGGAGGATGGCCGACTGCTTTGCAAGATGGAGTCGGCGAACCCCACCCGTTCGATGAAGGACCGGATCGCCATGGGCATTTTGACGGAGGCACTTCAGAATGGGGCGCACGACCGGGTCGTGGAGGCTAGCTCCGGCAACACGGCGGGCGCCGTCGCCCTCGTTGCGAATCGGCTGGGCTTTCCCTGCACGCTGACGTGTCCGGAAGGGACGAGTCCGCACAAGATCGGCTACATGAAGGCATTCGGCGCGGAGGTGCGAACGTGTCCCGACGTGGACTCGGACCATCCCGACCACTACCGAGCGGTCGCCCAGCGCATCGCCGAGGACACCGGCGCGTTTTTGGTTGACCAGTACCACAACCAGTCCAATCCAGGGGTCCACTACCAGTGGACGGGGCCCGAAATTTGGGCGCAGGCCGGCGCCGACATCACTCACCTCGTCAGCGCGATGGGCACGGGCGGCCTTGTGAGCGGAACGGCCCGGCACATTAAAGAGCAGGCCGAAGACGTGGGGCGAGACGTGACCGTTGTGGGCGTTGACGCCGAGCACTCTAACATCTCCACCTCGTTTTATGGCGCCGACGCGGTTCCCTACGACACCTGCGTGGAGGGGCTGGGCAAGGGCGGCGAACTTCCCACCATGTGGTTCGATCACGTCGACGAGATGCGCGACGTGGCCGACGGGGAGGCCTTCCGACAGGCCCGCGAGGCCGCTCAGACCCACGGAATGCCCATCGGGCCAAGCGCCGGGGCCGCCCTTTCCGTCGCTCAGGACATTCACGACGAGCAGCCGGACGCAACGGTTGTCATGATCGTCTGTGACGGCGGCGAGCAGTACTTCGACACGCTGTTCGACGTGTAGCCTTCTGCTGCTTCTGGCCTCAAGCGGCGTGCAGTGAGCCTGCGAGCCTCATGTTGGCCCACCCTGCTTGAGGCCTACGTGAACGAACCCCTCGGAGAAGAGCGTGGGCACCGCGAGAACGAGCCACCGCGGGATGGGCTGCCCCCCGTCGCGGGCACTATTCTGTGTCTGTCTGCTCGCGCGTTCCCTGCTCCACCCACTGTACGGCGTGCCGTAGCAGGTCCTCCACGGTGTCGTGGCCGAGCTTTTCCTTCGCGCGTCGCCGGTAGGTCTCAATCGTTTTCCGATTCAGGTCGAGCTGGCCGGCAATCTGGCGCACGCTGTGTCCCTCGCCGATTTTCCGAAAGACGGTCAACTCCCGATCGGTAAGTTTTTCGAGCGGCGACGTCTCCGCATCGCCGCTGCCACGCACCAACCGGCTCAGGATGCGGGACGAGACGTGCCGACTCAGAAACACCTGTCCCTCACTGACGAGCTCGATGGCCCGCATCACTTCCTCGGTGGGCTCTGTCTTCATGATGTAGCCTGAGGCTCCTGCCTCGACGGCGCGCTCCGCGTACAGGTCCTCGTTGTACTTCGAGAAGACGAGGATGCGGACCTCCGGCACCTTGGAGCGAATTTCCTGAATAAGCGTCAGCCCGTCGGCGTCGCCCAGCGAAATTTCCACGACCACCACGTCGGGATCGTGTTGCTCAACGAGGGTGAGGGCCTCCTTCGAATTTGCAGATTCCGCCTCCAGCTGCATCTCTGGACGGTCCTCAATCCTGGACCGTAGAACCTCCCGGATGGCTGGGTGCTTGTCAACGACGATAATCTGCGTCTTATCGCGGACCGCTTCGGAGCTCATTCGCCTAGAATTGGGATGACTGGTGATGTGGAAATCTCAGACTGGGATGGATGCCTCGGTGGCTCCTCCCCCAAGTGACGGCGAAAGCGAGTAACGTCGAACGGGTTGCGTACAGGTCTTCCTCGTTCAGGGACGTTTGCCAATGCCCCTCGTCTCGCGCACATCCTCCTATACACGACCCGTCTGCGTCTCGTCTATTCCACCCGACCTCGCCCGAACGGGTCTGTAAGGGCTTTGCAAACGGGCCGCGGGTCTACTGGTGGGGAATAGCCTTTCACGTGGCACGCGAAAAACGTAGCGTCCCGTCGTGCAAACGCCACTGCTCATCCAATGGCACTGTCTTTACCGGAGCACCGTGCCAAAATTTTTGGTAGAGTGCTCCCTCATGAAGACAAGGCAGGTGCAGTATCTAAGTACAGAGATATGCGCCTGGAATGTCTACCGTATCGGCGCAGGCGCATGTTGCGGAAACGGATTATCTTGACTTAATCTGTTGGAGCACCATGCGTCGTTGCCGGGCGCCAAGCCTTTCACTTCTGGTGGGGTGGCGACCGCAGAGACTTTGGCGGGGAGTCTCTTGGAGGCCTCCCGCTGAATCCAGAGCCCCGAACTTATTGGTCGGTTTTCTTCTCTGCGTCTTCGCCCGAAGTCTCTTCATCGGCAGACGTGTCCTCGTCTCCGTCGGGCATTCCCGAGACCTTCTTACCAGCCCCCGGTGCGGACGCCCACTGTACTGCAAACTGGAGCAGCTTCGACACGGAGTCAAACCCGAGCTTCTCCTTCGCCCGCCGCCGGTACGTCTCCACGGTCTTCCGTGCCAAGTTCAGCCGGTCCTGAATCTCTTCAATACTGCACCCCTCCCCGAGCATCTGAAAGACGGCCAGTTCCCGGTCGGTGAACTCCTCGATTGGGAAGCTCGGCTCGGAGGACTCTCCACGGGCCACCTTGTTCAGAATCTGTGAGGCCATCTCTCGACTCAGGAACACCTCCCCCTCGTTCACCACCCGGATCGCCTCAATGAGGTCTTCGGTGGGCTGATCCTTCATCAAGTAGCCGGACGCCCCAGCCTGGATGGCCCGTTCCGCGTAGACCATCTCGTCGTACATCGAATATACCACGACCTGCACCTCCGGACACTGCGACTGGAGGTTTTGTACCAGGTCCAGCCCATGGGCGTCCTCCAGTGAAATGTCGACGACGGCAGTATCCGGCGCCATGTCCTCAATCTTTCGGAATGCCTCGTCCGAGGAGGTTGCCATTCCACACACCTCTACGTCAAGGGTATCGTCGATGCGATTGCGAATCGCCTCCAGGATCGCCGGGTGGTCGTCGACGAGGAAGGTCCGAATGTGGTTTGTAGACTGATCCGACATGTGGATCGCGGAGACAATGAGAAAGACGACGCGGACAGAACACGAATGCCCGACCTTCAGAACTGCGGTAAAGAAGTGCGCTTTTTTTAAACGTATGTACGGGCGTGCACGGGCACAACCTCGACTTCGAGACCGACACGGGCATGGCCGCCTCGCCCCTACGAATGATTCGCGGACACGGACGCCGCCGGAAGAATGAGGGTAAAGGTGCTCCCCCTCTCCTGCTCCGTTTCGACATCTACCTCTCCGTCGTGACGACTAATAATCTCGTTCACGAGGTAGAGCCCCAACCCCAGCGACACCTCTCCGTCTGTAGGCTGCTGGCCAAGGCGTTGAAACGGCTTGAACAGTCGATCCAGGTCGTCTTCTTGGAGTCCAGGCCCGCTGTCGGACACGGCAAAACGCACCTCCTCCTCGGTCTTCTGAACCTGCACGTCGACCGTCTCGCCGTGAGGCGAGTACTTGAGCGCGTTGTTCACAATGTTCTTCATGGCCTCCAGGAGTCGTACCTTGTCCCCAATGACCATGGCGTCGTCGGCAAACTCGGCCCGGCGCAGCGTCTGATCCTTGTACTCGGCGTGGGGCTGGAAGCTTTCGACCACCTGCTCGGCCAGGGCCGAAACGTCGACCGGCGCGAAAGAAAAATCATCGGCAAGGACCGGCGGGGAGGAAAAGTCCAGATCGTCAAGGTAACTGGAGGCCTCCTTCGCCGACGTGTAGATCAACTCAATTTTGCGCTTGGTATCACTGGAGAACTGCTGATCGTTCTCAAGCAGAATATCGGACAGACGCTCGATGGCCAGAATGGGGTTCTTCAACTCGTGCAGTACGGCGGAGAGCTGTCTCGAATCGTTACTCATCGCACTCCCTGAAATTGGAAACCGTCAATGTCTACAGCCTACGCGGGCCTCTCGCCGTACCCCAGATACCTTGATGGGGAAACGACAAAAAAACAACAGTCATGCGCTTCTGCTCGTCGAACGAGCGCCGGACGTCCGCCCACAACTATGTCCGAAAACAATGTGCCACAAATGCCTGCACGGGCCGATATGAGTATTTCTTGTGGGAAGCCACCCTCTGAGCCGAACAGCTTCTAAAGCTTCGCCCGCTCGACATTCCTGAACGGGTCTCTGGCGGCTCGGCAAGCCCTTCAGGCGCTCAAAGGCTCTTGTATGGCAGGCCATATATGATTCTGATGTAAAGTACCGTGTAAACTTTTCGATTTCAAGGTACGGGTTTTCGGATAATACCTCCTTAACCGGTCCGGAATTGATGTCCATCACGGGTGTGAGGGGAACGTTCTCGACCCGGCCGGGCATGCATCGGGTCGGATTGCCCGCCTCTAGAAGACGGACGAGAACTTTTAAACGCTCATTGGTCGTTCACGACGGCCCAGTATAACTCTGTGCTCTTCTGGCGCAGGTCATTAAGGGTTCCGTCATTCTCGAGCACGTGGTCGGCCCGTCCGCGAAGTTCGTCCTGGGAGAGCTGATGCTGCATGCGGGCCCGGACCTGCCCCGGAGACACGTCGTCGCGGGCCGTCACCCATGTGATGCGGTCGGCCTCCGGGGCCACAACGGCGGCCGTAACGTCGACATGCTCATCGCCACCCGCCTCGAAGAGAAGTGCTGCCTCGTGGACGAGCAGGGACACCTCCTCGTCTATCGCCCGCTCCTTTGCCGCCTCGAACGCGTCGAAGACATGGGGGTGGACGATGGCGTTCAGTTGCTCTACGCGCCCGGCATCTCCGAAGACCTGCTCGGCGAGGTACTCTCGGTTCAGGGCATCATCTTCACGGTAGGCCTCGGCCCCAAATTCATCGACGATGGCGGCCCGCACGCCGGCATCCTCGCGCATGAGCCGCTTCGCCTCAATATCGGCGTAGAAAACGCGGGCTCCTTTCTCTTCCAGAAATCCACAGACCGTTGTCTTTCCACTTCCAATGCCCCCTGTCACACCCAAGGTGGTCACGGTGACAAAGCACAAATGTACAGACATCGACGCTCGAATGACGGACGGCCGCCCGCTCTTCTCGCGGGGTGCCGTCGCCCGATCACCCTGGGGGCCAGCTCATGCGGCGCCCTCCGAGGAGATGGAGATGGAGGTGCCACACCGACTGTCCACCGTCGTCTCCACAATTGATGACCGTGCGGTAGCCATCACGCAGCCCTTCCTCCTGGGCCAGTTCCCGGGCCACTACAAATAGGTGCCCGACCAGGTCTTTGTCCTCCGTGTCCAGGTCGTCGAGCGACGGAATCGGCTTGCGGGGAACGATGAGGATGTGCGTGGGCGCCTCCGGATTGATATCGTGAAAGGCCACGCACCGGTCGTCCTCGTGGACGATATCGGCGTCTTCTTCACCGTCAATGATGCGTTGGAAGATGGTCTTCTCGGACATGGGATCGGTCCACAGTCCGTGAGCGGGATCGAATGGACGGCCTCTTGTGCAGATGCCGTGCCACCACAATATAGATGCGGCGGCCGAATCACAAGGGCCCCGTCGGCCCAGAGTGGCCCGTTTTGCGACGCCTCCGATACATGTGCGAACAGATTGACAACTATGCACCCGTTTATTCCTGCTAAACAACACCAAGCGGAGTGGTCGGTACGCACGGGCATGGTGATTGCGCTCAGCTCTTTTTGAACATCCTTTTGCTATGTCCACCGTTTACATCACCCGTAAGGTCCACTTCAATGCCGCCCATCGGCTTCATAATCCTGAGAAGTCAGATGCGTGGAACGAGGAGACCTACGGAAAGGATAACAATCCGAACTGGCACGGCCACAACTACGAGCTGGAAGTGACGGTGGCCGGCGAGCCAGACCCCGAGACCGGGTACGTGGTCGACCTGGGCATCCTGAAGGACATTCTCCACGATCGGGTGCTCGACAAGGTAGACCACCAGAACCTGAACCTGGAGGTCGATTTCATGGACGGGGTGATCCCGTCGAGCGAAAACTTTGCGATCGCCATCTGGAACGAAATTGAAGACGCACTTCCCAACGGGGAGCTCCACTGCGTACGACTGTACGAGACCCCTCGCAACTTCGTGGAATACCGGGGCGAGTAGCCACGCCGGGGTTCTCCTCCACACGCTCTCTCACCGCTCTCACTTTCTGCAATGGCTGAGAAAAAGATTCAATCGAGCGGGCTGCGCACCAACGGCTCCGCCGACGGCATGCCGCCGAAGCTCTACGAGCGACGCGACATCTACGATGAAGAAACGTCCAAGGCCCTCGGCGAGCACATCGAGGCCATTCTCGACATCCTAGGCGAAGACACAGATCGGGAGGGCCTCGACGACACCCCTGAGCGCGTCGCCCGTGCCTACCAATTTTTGATGCACGGGTACGCCCTCGACCCGAAAGACATCCTGCGCCAGGCCCTCTTCGAAGAGGCCTACGACGAGATGATCCTCGTCAAGGACATCGAGGTGTACTCGATGTGCGAGCACCACATGCTGCCATTCTACGGCAAGGCCCATGTGGCCTACATCCCGGACGGCCAGATTGTGGGGCTCAGCAAAATCCCGCGGACGGTTGAGGTCTTTGCCCGGCGCCTGCAGGTGCAGGAACGCCTCACCCTCCAGATCCGAAACGCCATCGACGAGGTGGTCGATCCCATGGGAACGGCCGTCGTCATTGAGGCGAAGCACCTCTGCATGATGATGCGAGGGGCCGAAAAGCAGAACTCGGCGACCACGACCAGCTCGGTAAGCGGCGAGTTCAACAACCACGCCACCCGAGACGAGTTTATGCGTCTTATCGGCGCCACCGAGTAGCCCCACGATCGAGTGGGGTGGCAGGGCTGCTCAATCAATCGACTCGACCCCCACAAACCGCCTCTCAAAGATGATCGCCGTCGTCACGGGCGCGAGCCAGGGCATCGGGCAGGCCATCGGGGAGGCCTTCGCCGAGCAATACGATGCACGAGTGGCCCTGGTGTCGCGGACCCGCACGGCACTGGAGCAGACTGCCGACGCCTGTCGGGCGCGGGGCGGCACGCCACTCGTGCTTCCGACCGACGTGACCGACGACGCGGCGGTGACCGACATGGCGGGGGCGGTGCACGAAGAGTGGGGCCCGCCGGACGTGCTGGTCAACAACGCCGGGGCGTTCACCCACGTGCCCCTCGACGAGCTGACCCTGGAGGGATTCCGCGATCAGATTGACGTCAACCTCACGAGCGCCTTCGCCGTGACGACGGCGTTCCTGCCCGCGATGCGCGAACGGGGCGAGGGGCACCTCTTCTTCATGGGCTCGGTGGCGTCCCTGATGGCCTACCCCGGCAACGCCGGTTACTGTGCCGCCAAACATGGCCTCCGCGGATTCGCCCGGACCGTGCGCGAGGAGACGAAGGACGAAGGCCTCCGCGTAACCACGGTGCTGCCCGGTGCCACCGACACGCCTACCTGGGCGGGAAGCGGCATTTCGAAGGATCGATTCATGGCCCCGGAGGACGTGGCCCAATCCGTGGTGGACGCCTACCGCCTCTCCGACCGCACGGTGCTCGAGGAGCTGCTCCTCCGGCCGCAGGAAGGAGACGTGTAGCCCACGTCAGCGCTCGCCCTCCTCCGCGAGCCGTTCCGCCGGCACCCACGCCCACGTCAAGGTGCCGGCGACGAGTGTCACATCCTCCTCTGGGGCCGTGAGCGTCACGTCCACCGCAATCTGACCCAGGGGACGGGAACGGATCTGGCCCGTTTCGTCGTCGGTGAGGGTCGCCTCCGCCTGGACGGACTCCCGCGCGAAGTTCTCGAACGATATGTCCATCGTGCGCAGCAGGGGCGAGGAGCCGTCCGGCACGTTGAGGGCTACGACGAGCCCGGTCGCGGTTTCGGCCAGGAGGCCGAGGGCCGCGGCGTGGAGGCCGCCGAGGTGATTTTGGAGGCGCTCGTTGTTGTCGAGGCGGACGGCGACCCGACGCGGGGTGTACACCTCGACGAAGCACCCGGCGGTGTCGACGAACGGGATCACCTCCCCCACCGCCTGAGTGACGAGGGGAGGCCGCAGGTGGGATGGGGTCTCGCCGTATCGATCGGCAATTCGAACAAACGGATTGAGGGCTGCCATCGGACAAGGATCTGCTTGTGAGAATTAAGAGAGGGTCTACCGGACGAACGCTGGCGATGACCGGGCAGAACGGGACGACACGTTTCCTGCTTTGGTAACGTATGGCCCGTTCGTCCCTCCAGCCTTCAAAACCACACGTTTCGCCTGGATAGATCCGACACAACAGAGAACGTATCCCCCCTCGGCTCGTAAGGAGACTCCGCTCATCTTAACCCGCTCCCCGGACCCTCGCCACGCAGGTTCCTCGCGTCATGCCCAATCCGTCGCTCAAGGACACCGCTCTCGACGAACTGGAGCGCCTTATCACCGAGAAGATGCCCATTACGGAGCATCTCGAGTTCGAGCTTGCCGCGGACGAGCAGGGACGCCTGCGCGCCTCCGCGCCCCTGAAGCCGAACGCCAACCACATGGGCAGCGCGTTCGGGGGCAGCCTCAGCATGTTGGCCACGGTCACCGGCTGGGCGATGATGCACCAGCTCGTGCAGGACGCGATGCACGACGCGATGGAGGACATGCGCGAACGGGTCGAGGTCATGATCCAGGAGAGTGACATCGAGTACCTCCAGCCCGTCTACGAAAACATCTCGGTGGTCTGCGAGCCCCCGGACGAGGACGCCCAAGAGCGGTTTCAGGAAATGCTGGACCGCTGGGGGCGGGCACGGATCGAGTTGGAGTGCAAGATCAACGAGGCGGGGGAGCGGGCCGTCACCTTCATCGGCCAATACGTGGCCCTCGACCGGGGCGAGGAGCAAGGCGACGGCGCTCCATTTCACATGGAGAGTTGTGACCCCGCAGACATGTAGCCTCTACAGCACCTCTTCGTACATCTGATACGGCGGCTCGCTCATCCCCAGTGTCTCGTACGCCGCCTGGGCCGCCGCGTTGTCCTGCTCTACATAGAGACGGAGCCCACACACGCCGTCGGCCGCACGGGCCCGCCGGCGCACCTCACGGTGAAGGGCGGAATAGACACCCGTCCGCCGCGACGAAGAACGCACGTACACACTCTGAATCCACCAGAAGTCTGCGTTGCGCCAGTCGCTCCACTCGGTTGTGATCATCAGGCTTCCGACAATCGTCCCCTCCCGCTCCGCGACGAGATAGAATGCCTGCCCGGACGTGTCGAACACGGCCCGCACACCGGCCCGCACAGTCTCGGGGTCAAGCGTCTTGTCCTCGGTCTCTTCCGCCATTGCCTCGTTGAAGTGCACGAGCGTCTCGGCGTCATCAAGAGTAGCGCGGCGTACGGCGGGGGCGTCCGGCATGACGGTGAAGCTGCGTGGGAGACTCATAGTTCTGCGCGACGCGAAGACGGATCCATTCCTTCCGAGGGTCCGCTCCCATACTCGTGAAACCAACCCTCACCGTCAAGCCCTCCCTGGTTGAGGGTCTTGTCGCCGAGCGAGCACAGCGGCGCCGTCTCGCTTTTGTCGGAACCACGACCTACGTTGCCAATCCGTTCAGCGCGCCTCCCGCTCCCATCACGACGGTTCCGCGGACGCATGTCTCTCAACATCGACCTCGATTCGGTCGGAGATCCGCTCGCCGACCTCGTGCGCATCGACTCGACAAACCCTGCGCTCGGGGCAGACGGACACGGAGCGGGGGAGACGGAACTCGCCGCCGCCATTGCCACGCGGATGCGCGACATCGGGCTTGAAGTGGACCACTGGGAACCAGCCCCCGGGCGTCCCAACGTCGTCGGGGTTCTTCCGGGGGACGGCGACGGCCGTTCATTGATGTGGAATGCCCATACGGACACCGTGGGCGTCGAGGGCATGGACACCCCTTTCACCCCCGTCCGGCAGAACGGACGCCTCTACGGGCGCGGCGCCCAGGACATGAAGGGCAGCCTCGTGGCCCAATTGATCGCTGCACGTGTCCTCCGGGAGTCTGACGCGTCGCTCTCCGGGGATGTGATCGTCGCCGCGGTGGCCGACGAGGAGCACAAGAGCATCGGCACCGAGGCACTCCTGGGCCGCTACGACGTCGACGGCGCCGTCGTCACGGAGCCGACGGACCTGGAGCTCGTCCGCGCCCACAAGGGCTTCGTATGGATTGACATCCGGACGCAGGGCCGCGCCGCGCATGGCTCGCGCCCCGCCGAGGGCGTCGACGCCAACATGCACATGGGCCGTGTTCTTTCGGAATTGGAGGCGCTCAACCAGTCTCTTTCCTCCGACGGGGACCACACGCTCGTCGGCCCGCCCTCTCTCCACGCGGGCCCGCTCCGGGGCGGCAACGCCCCAAGCGTGTACGCGGCCGAGTGCCGTCTGCGGATGGAGCGCCGCACCGTGCCGGGCGAGTCCGCCGGGGACGCTTTGGAAGAGGTCCAGGCCCTTCTGCACGAGCTCAGCGAAGCGGACGACGCCTTCGAGGCGGAGGCCAAAGTCGCGTTCTCGAGAGGGGCGCTCGAAACGCCCGCGGACGCCGCCATCGCCTCTGCCGCGCGTGCAGGTCTGGCTCGCACCCTCGATACCGATCCCCCTCCAGACACGGGCGCGTCGTTCTGGACGGACGCGGCCCTCCTGGCCGCCGCCGGCACCGAGACCGTCGTCCTGGGCCCGAAAGGGGCCGGCCTCCACACCACGGAGGAGTGGGTTGACCTTGACTCGGTGGCGCAGCTCGCAGAGGTGCTGGTCCACACGGCCCGCCGGTACTGCGCGTAGCCTCCGTGGACCTACCCGTCCGCCCGGCTCAGCTTGTGCGCCTGGCGGGTCGGCTCCGGAATCTTGTACCGAGGACTGCACTCCAGCATCAGGGCCGCCGCGCCGTCGAGCGTGCAGCGGTGGCCGATGCTCACGTAAACCGGGTTCACGTCCGTCCGCGTCCGGAGCACCGTCCCGATCGTCTCCCCGTCGTCGACCAACGGCACGCGACTGCCCTTCTCGGGGCTAAGCTCCCCCTGCGGCGCCCCAATCAGAATCGACTTCGCGACGCCGACCGCCGGCACGTCGAGCAGTACGCCGAGGTGGCAGGCCAGCCCAAAGCGACGCGGATGGGCCGCCCCGTGGCTGTCGGTCACGAACACGTCCGGCGTCGCGCGAAGCCGCTCGAGCGCGGGGAGCACGGCCGGCATCTCGCGAAAGCTGAGCAGGCCCGGCACGTACGGAAACGGCACCTCGCAGCGGTGAACCGCCTCGTCGACCACGTTCAGCTCTGGCAACTGAAGCACGGAGACGGCCGCCTGAGCCATGTCGTCGCGCACGCTCACATCGATCCCAGCGACGGTCTCGACCCCGTCCGGCAGGGCCCTCTCAGTCACCTCCGACGCCAATCGGCGCTGGATGCGCTTGGCCTCATCGGTCGAGACATTCCAGTCGTGGGACTGCGGAAGGGACTCGTTCATGCGGAAACTGACATTGTGGAAAAGCCGCCGCCCGGTTACCTCGGCCGGTCGGGGAGAAAGAGACCTCTTTTGGGAAAGAAAGCCACTCTCGTCCTCCGGGGCAACCCTTCCCTCCCCCAGACCCTGCCCCCTGTACGCTGTTCAGTGCTCTAGGTGCGCCGTGCCCGCGGTCCCTGCCCGCCCGCCACGCAACGCAAGGTCAAAGTTTCGGTGAATCAAGACGAAAAGGAATCCTGACCGTAATGCGAGCATTGATATTGGGTCCCAAACGACGCCGACAGGTTTCGGCTGGGGTCCATAGCTCAGTTGGTTAGAGCGCTACGTTGACATCGTAGAGGTCAGTGGTTCGAGTCCACTTGGACCCACTGCTGCCGCTCTCAGGAGGCTCCCTGGGGCGGCTTTTTTGTTGGCGGTGCCCCCGCCCGTGCGCTGTTCACCGAGGACCCCTCTGCCCCATGGCCGAAATCGACGAGACGAGCATCGACATCACCCTCCCGGACGGCTCCACGCAAACCCATCCGGCGGGCACGACGGGGCTTGAGGTGGCCGAGGGCATCGGTGCCGGTCTGGCCCGCGACGCGCTGGCCATCAAGGTGAACGGCGAGGTGCGCGATTTGGACCGCCCCATCACCGAGGACGCTGAGATCGCGATCCTCACGTGGGACGACGAGGAGGGCAAGCAAACCTTCTGGCATTCCTCCGCCCACCTCATGGCGGAGGCGCTGCAGGCGCTCTATCCGGAGGTCAAGTTCACAATCGGGCCGCCCATCGACCAAGGCTTCTACTACGACGTGGACCTGGGCGACCAGACGCTCTCCGCCGACGAGCTGGAGAAGATCGAAGAGAAGATGGTCGAACTCGCCCGCCGCGACGCCAAATACGAGCGGCACGAGGTCTCGAAGGCGGACGCGGTCAAGCACTACGAGGAGGAGGGCAACGAGTACAAGCTGGAGCTGATCGAGGGCCTGGAGGAGGGCGAGATTTCCTTCTATCAGCAGGGCGAGTTCACCGACCTCTGCCGCGGCCCACACATCCCGTCGACCGGGGACATCAAGGCGCCGAAGCTGCTGTCGGTGGCCGGCGCGTACTGGCGCGGGGACGAGACGAACCCGCAGCTCACCCGCATCTACGGAATCACCTTCCCCAAGCAGAAACTGCTGGAAGATTTTCTGGAGCGGCGCCGGAAGGCGAAGGAACGCGACCACCGCAAGCTCGGCAAGGAGCTAAACCTCTTTGCCTTCGACACCGAGCAGGTGGGCCCCGGCCTGCCCATGTGGCTGCCCAAGGGCACGACGCTGCGGCAGACGCTCCGCGGGGTCCTGCAGCAGGAGCAGGTGAAGCAGGGCTACAAACCGGTCTGCACCCCTCACATCGGGCGGCTCGACCTCTACCGCACCAGCGGGCACTACCCGCACTACGAGGACGACCAGTTCCCGCCGATGGTGACCGGACAGGGGGACGACGGCGAGGAGGACGGCTACCTCCTCAAGCCGATGAACTGCCCGCACCACGTCAAGATCTACCAGAACGACCACCACTCGTACCGGGACCTCCCGGTGCGGCTGGCCGAATTCGGGACCGTCTACCGCCAGGAGCAGACCGGCGAGCTCGGCGGGCTGACCCGTGTGCGCGGCTTCACGCAGGACGACGCGCACATCTTCTGCACCCCCGGGCAGGTCAAAGACGAGTTCAAGTCCGTCATCGACCTCACCCTGAAGGTGCTCGACGCCCTGGGCTTCGAGGAATTCGAGGCGCAGATCTCGCTCCGCGATCCCGACGACACCGAAAAGTACACGGGCCGCGATGCGCTCTGGACCCGCGCCGAGCAGGACATCCGCGAGGCCGTCGCCGAAACGGACCTCGACGCTTATGAAGAGCCGGGCGAGGCCGCCTTCTACGGGCCGAAGCTTGACTTCATGGTGGAGGACGCGCTGGGCCGCGCCTGGCAGCTCGGCACCATCCAGGTCGACTACAACCTGCCGGAGCGCTTCGAGCTGACGTACGTCGACGAGCACGACGAGCGGAAGCGGCCGGTGATGATCCACCGCGCCCCGTTCGGGTCGCTGGAGCGCTTCATTGGCGTGCTGATCGAGCACTGTGGGGGTAAGTTCCCCACCTGGCTCGCCCCGACGCAGGTGCAAATCATTCCGGTAGGCGACGATTTCGTCGACTACGCCCAAGAGGTAGCAGCCACCCTCCGCGCCGACGACGTGCGCGTCGAGATCGATACGTCCGACGAGACGGTCGGCTACAAGATCCGCGAGGCCGAGACTCAGAAGGTCCCCTACATGCTCGTCGTGGGTGGGGACGAGGAAGAAGACGGCACCGTCTCGGTCCGCTCTCACGCCGACGGCCCACAGGGCACCGTTTCGGTCCAGGACTTTCTCGACCGCATCGGTCCGGAGTTCGAACCAACACTCGATTAGCCGACCGCCCGTCTCCCCCCGCAGACCGCTCCGATTCAGGCGACCTTCACTGAAACCTCAAAGGGTCGTTCGCGTGTGTGATTACAGCATCTGCTGACTCGGTCTTTCGTGCTGGAGCTCGACATTCGCTCCACACGGACCGAGTTTTTCACTATCCCCGAGTTCTTCTCTCGAAAAACCCCCAACCCCGCTATTGCTGACGTCGATAAACTCCGCGTAAACCAAGAAATTCGTGCCGACGAGGTCCGTGTAGTCGAGCCCGACGGCGACCACGACGTGGTCCCGACCGGAGAGGCCCTCGACCGCGCTCGCAACCACGAACTCGATCTCGTGGAGGTTGCGCCGGACGCCGACCCGCCCGTCTGTAAGATCCTCGACTACGGCAAGTACCGCTACGAAAAGCAAAAGGAGGAGCAGCGGCGCCGGAAGAAGTCGAAGTCGATGGAGATGAAGGAGCTTCGCTTCCGGCCCCGGACCGAGGAGCACGACTTCAACTTCAAGGTCGATCACGCCCGCGAATTCCTGGAAGACGGCAACAAGGTCAAGGCGTACGTCCAGTTCAAGGGGCGCGACATCGTCTACAAGGACCAGGGAATGGACCTGCTGCGCCGGATGATTGAGGAGCTCCAGGAGATTGCCCGCATCGACCAGCAGCCGGAAATGGAAGGCCGGCGGATGGTCATGATCCTCGCCCCACACAAGAACAAGTAGGACAACCGTGCCTTCGGCGTGGGCCTGCGGCTCGTGTGCGGCCCCGACCGTGCTCGAGCACAGTGCCTCTTTGTGGACTCTGTGCGGACGGGAACGCACGAGCGCCCCTCTCATACACAGCGTGTTCGACTTCTGCGTACTTCGTGAATGAATCCCCTCGGGGTGTTGCTGCCATGCCCAAGATGAAATCCCACAGCGGTGCCAAGAAGCGCTTTAAGACGACCGGAAACGGCAAGATCAAGCGCAAGAAGGCAAACAAGGGGCACCTGCTAACCAAGAAAAATGCGAAGCGCAAGCGCCAGCTGCGCAAGAGCGTAGTCGTCGATGACAAGGCGAACCGGGATCGGGTTAAGCGCATGCTGTCCACGTAGTCGCGCCGAAGATGCGGGACGGGCTATTCGATGGAGGGCCTTGTTCGGTCCTCCATCCGTTGTTTGTGGAGTCTTTCCCGGACACGTGTTGGCCTCCTGCTGGCGATCGACTAATTTATATCTTCGACTGTGTTGTCAAACTGACGTTCTGCTTTTATGCCGCGCGCAACGAACAAGCCGGCGACCCGTCGGCGACGCAAGAAAATTCTGAATAAGGCGAAGGGCTACTGGGGCCGTCGGAGCAAGGTCTACAAGGTGGCCAAGCACGCGGTCGAAAAGGGCCTCCAGTACGCCTACCGGGACCGTCGCCAGAAGAAGCGCCGGTTTCGGCGGCTGTGGATCACCCGCATCAACGCCGCGACGCGCCAGCACGACGTGAGCTACTCCCAGTTCATGGGCCAGTACCGGAAGTCGGATCTGGACATGAACCGGAAGGTGCTTGCCGACCTGGCCGTTCATGACCCGGACGCCTTCGAGCAGGTTGTAGACCACGTGATGGAGTGAGCGGCGCGCGACACGTGAGACGTGAAGAGCAGTACACGGGATCTGGAGAGTGGAAACCACGCATCACGTCTCACGCCTCCTCTCCTTAGCTGTCCTGCTGCGATGTTGTCGATCCGTCCATCATTCCGGTTCGCCTTTGCGTTTCTGATCCCTTCGAGTCCGCAGGGGCGTTGAATGTCGACCGCCAATATTGCCGGTGACGTCGTCCCGCCCCTGCCCCACAGGCTCGGCGGGATTTTTTATTGCGGCCTGCGTCTCGGGTCCTCGCCTCCGACGCCGCGTCGCTCTCCGTGACCCTTGACTCGCGACTCCCTTCCATGCCCGACGAAATCGACCAGCTCCGTGAACAGATTGAGGCCGAATCGATCGAGAGCGCCGAGGACGCCGAGGCCTTTCGCATTGAGTACCTCGGTCGCAATCAGGGCGCAATCCCAGACCTGTTCGATCAGATCGGCGACCTTCCCCCGGAGGAACGCCCCGAGTTCGGAAGGCGCCTCAACGCCCTGAAGGACCGCGCTCAGGAGCGAATCGACGAGGCGGAGGCGCGCCTTGAGCGTCAGAAGCAGGCGGGCGGGCCCGACATCGACCTCACCCTGCCGGGCCGACGCGGCTTCAGGGGATCGACGCATCCACTCACGCAGACGCTCGACGAGATTCTGCGCATCCTGCGTGGGCTCGGTTTTTCCACCCACGAGGGGCCGGAGATCGAGACCGACTGGCACAACTTCACGGCCCTCAACTTTCCGCCCGACCACCCGGCGCGGGACATGCAGGACACCTTCTTCCTCGAAGACCCGCCCGAAGAGACGGAGCCCCGCGTCCTTCGCACCCACACCTCGCCGGGCCAGATCCGGATCATGGAGACCCAGGCGCCGCCCATTCGGGTCGCGGTGCCGGGGCGCGTGTACCGCAACGAAGCGATTTCGTACAAGTCGTTCTGTCTCTTCCACCAGGTGGAGCTGCTGTACGTGGACGAGGACGTGACGATGGCTCAGCTCAAGCAGGTACTCTACAGCCTTGCCCGCGCGCTCTTCGGGGAGGACGTGACGCTTCGCTTCCGCCCCAGCTACTTTCCCTTCACCGAGCCGAGCGCTGAAGTGGACGTCTGGTGGGACGATGAGGACGACGAGGACGGCGGACAGTGGATGGAAATTTTGGGCTGCGGCATGGTGCATCCCAACGTCTTCGAGTCGGTCGATGTGGACCCCGAGCGGTACACCGGCTACGCAGTGGGCATGGGCGTGGAGCGGATGGCCATGCTTCGGCACGGCATCGACGACATCCGGATCTTCTACGAGAATGATGTGCGGTTCCTAGAGCAATTCTAGCCGCTCACCGGGCGCAAAATCCGCCTCGGGAGGTCGTTTGCGGATTCCGTGCGTAGGGGGACGCCTGCGCAGCACGCATTACGAAATCCCCCGGTCCCTTGACGTTGACTGTTCTCATCCTGACGCGCTAACCCGTGGACATAAGCTACAACTGGCTAAATCAGTACGTCGACCACGACTGGCCCCCCGAGGACCTGGCCGAGCGCCTCACCATGGCCGGGCTTGAGGTGGAAACGGTCAGTCCGCTGGGGCAGTCGCTCGACGGCGTGGTGGTCGGCGAGGTGACCGCCGTCCGCGAGCACCCAAACGCCGACCGCCTCGTGCTCTGTGACGTGCACCTCGGCGACGGGGCCCCTGCCCAGATTGCCTGCGGCGCATCCAACGTGGCCGCGGGGCAGAAAGTCCCGGTCGCCACCGTCGGCACCACCCTGTCGCTCCCCGATCCGGACACTCCCGAGGCGCGGCAGGAGCTTACTGTGGAGGCACGCGAACTGCGGGGGGAGGCCTCGGAGGGCATGATCTGCGCGGAGGACGAACTCGGGCTCTCGGACGACCACTCCGGCATCATGGTGCTCGACGACGACGCGCCCGTCGGCACGCCGTTTCCGGAGTACCTCGACGACCACGACCTTCCCGCCACCGACGCGGTGCTCGACATCGACCTCACCCCAAACCGTCCCGACGCCACCAGCCATCTCGGCGTGGCCCGCGACGTGGCGGCCCTGGCGGACAACGCGCTGCGAACACCGCCGGTCGACCTGCCTTCGCCGGGCGGCACCGTGGCCGAGGAAATCACCGTCGACGTTCGGGACGAGGCCGGGTGCCCCCGGTACGTGGCCCTAGTGGTGCGGGGCGTGAACGTGACCGAGTCGCCCCTCTGGCTGCGCCGCCGCCTCACGGCCATCGGCCTGCAGCCGCGCAACCACGTGGTGGACGTGACCAATTTCGTGCTTCACGAGTGCGGCCAGCCGCTCCACGCCTTCGACCTCGACGCGATTGCCGACGACACGATCGTCGTTCGTCGCACCGACGACGAAACGTCCTTCACGACGCTCGACGACGAGGAGCGCGAGCTCCCCGCGGATACGCTTCTCATTTGCGACGCCGAGGCCCCGGTGGCCGTGGCGGGCGTCATGGGCGGCGCCAACTCCGAGGTCTCCTCCGACACGACCGACGTGCTCATCGAGAGCGCGTACTTCGACCCGTCCACAATCCGCCGCACCGCCAAGGCACTCGACCTTCAGACCGACTCGTCGTACCGCTTCGAGCGAGGCGTCGACCGCGACGGGCAGGCGTGGGCCGCCGCCCGCGCCGCCCGTCTGATCGCCGAGCTGGGCGGCGGCACCGTCGTCCCCGGCATGGTCGACGAACACTCTACCCCGCCCCCCACCAAGACGGTCGCCCTCCGCCCCGACCGGCTCACCCAGGTGTTGGGGACCGACGTGGCGACCTCCGAGGCGACTCGTCTGCTCGACGCCATCGGCTTCAACGTCGAGGCGGGCGAGGACGCGCTGCACTGCACCGTGCCGACCTGGCGGCCCGACGTGTCGATCGAGGAGGACCTGATCGAGGAGGTGGCCCGCCTTTACGGCTACGACCAGATTCCGGAGCCGGAGCGTGTGCCCGTTCCAAGCCGCACGCCGCGGCAGCCGCCGGTGGAGACGCTGGAGCGGCAGACGCGCGGGCTCCTGAAGGGCCTCGGCTACCGCGAGATCTACACCAACAGCATGCTGCGCGAGGACCGCGCCGAGCGCTTCAACGTGCCCCCGGCCGGCGGCGATCGAGCGCCCGTCGTGGAGACGAAAAACCCAATCTCGGAGGAGATGGCCGCCCTGCGTCCACGGCTGCTGCCGGGGGCGCTAGAGGTTATGCAACACAACCGAAACCACGGGCAGGAGGCGCTCCGCGTGTTTGAGTTCGGACACGTCTTTCGCCGTGCCGCCGACCCGGACGATCCAGTCGTCCCCGGCTACAGCGAACACCCCGCGTTGCTGATTGCACTCAGCGGTCCCCATGCGCCCACCGGGTGGGACGTCGAGCCGCGCGCAGCCGATATTTTCGACCTGAAGGGCACCGTCGAGACCTTCCTCGAAGACCTGCGCGTGCCGGACCTCCAATTGCGTCCCCGCGACGAGGACGCGGCCGCGGCGGACGAGACCACGCCGGTCACTCAGCACCACATTGACGTGGCCACTGCGGACACGCCGCTCGGCACCGTGGCCCGGGTCCGGGAGGACGTGGCGACCGACTTCGACCTCGACACCCCAATCTTCGTGGCCGAGTTCAACTGGGCCGCCCTCGTGGAAGCCGCCCGGGCGGAACGGCACCGCAATTACGAGCCGGTGAGCCGCTTCCCGGTCGTGGACCGCGATCTTGCCGTGCTCGTGCATTCCGACCAGCCGGTGGGACCGCTGCAGGATACGATCCGCGACGCCGGGGCCCCCTTGCTTCGCCGCGTCGACGTGTTTGACACGTACGCGGGCGAGGGGATTGAGGAGAACGCCAAGAGCGTGGCGTTCACTCTTCGCTTCGGCGCCGACCGCACGCTGACCGACGAGGAGGTAGATGCCCAGATTGACACCATCGTTGAGCGCCTCGAGGGGGATCACGGCGCCCGTCTGCGGCAGCAATAGCCCTGTGCCCTCACCTTGATGGACCGCCGCCTGCTATCCTCTATCTGTCGACTGCCACTCTCGCGGTCGTTCTCTTAATCTTCGAGTAGTGGCCCCGGCGGCTCCAACACGGGGTCTTCACGGGCGGAGGCCAAAGACGAAACCGTCTCGAATCGCCGGCTGTTGTGTTTCTTTGCGTTTTCGCGTCCGGTTCTCGCCTCCGAATGCCCTCGACGGGACGCCCCTCGTCCGGAGCCACTGCCCCTGCGTTTCATCTGTGCGGTGCCCACTATGGATGATTCACCACACGCATCGTTGCCCGACTCCGACCCCGCACCGCCCGTGCCGGAGTCCATCAAGCCGGACGACGCGCCGCCGGGCGAGAACCTGGGCCACCTGCCGCCCGAGTACCGGGCCGTGGTGGGCCGTCTCCGGGCCAAGGTGGACCGGACCACCGCCGCCCTCGACCGGCTACAGGCCGAGAACGAGCGCCTTCGGCGTCGTATCGCGGAGCTGGAGCAACGCCCTGCGGTGTCTCCGGACACCACCCCCCTCGTGCTTGACGATGACCCAGCGGCCCTTCGGAACCGCATCTCGGCCTTCATTGAGGCCATCGACACGTACCTCGAAAACGGAGCCGACGTGTCCACAGACACGGCCTCGTCTCTCGACTCGTCCTGACGACGTTTTCCCCGTTGCCTCCGCTCCTATGGCCGACTCCGAGCCGACCAAGTCAATTCGCGTGCGCATCCTGGGCCGGGAGTATGCCCTGCGTGTGCGAGAGGACGACGAGGCCCACACCCGGCGGATTGCGTCCTCCGTGAACGCCCGGATGAAGCAGTTTAAGGACAATCATCCCGACCAGGCCGAACTAACGACCGCGGTCATGACCGCCCTCACCCTCGCCGAGGAGCTGTATCTCCAGCGTGAGGAACACGAGGACGGCACCACCGCCCTCAACAAGGAGTTGGCCCGCCTGTCCGAGCGGTTGGAGGACGCAGCGCCCGTGCCCGACGATGACCCAGATGCGGAGGCGTGAGGTCCGGGCGGTTCACCCCGCGCACCAAACACCGGCCCGGCCCTCTGCTCAGTGAAGGCACACCGGACGGGCACTCATCGCAGAGCGACTACCCCTATATGATCAAACTCGAAGACATTACCATTGAGTTCGGGGAGAACCCGCTCTTCCAGAACCTGTCGTGGACGATCACACCCGAGCCGCACCGCGTCGGGCTCGTGGGCCCCAACGGCGCCGGCAAAACGACCCTTCTCAGAGTGATCGCCGGCGACCAGCGGGTGGACTCCGGCACCATCACGCGGGAGGGCGTCTCCATCGGCTATCTGGAGCAGGACGTGCAGGAATTGCCCGAAGACCGGACGGTGCGGGACGAGGCCCTCCGCGCCTTCGAAGAGGTGCTGGACCTGGAGGAGCAGGAGCAAGAAATTAGCCGCGAGCTGGAAGCGATCGACCACGAAAGCGACCGCCACGAAAAGCTTCTCAACCGGCTGCATCGGGTGCAGGAGCGACTCGACGCCCAGGACGCCCACCGCATTCGGCCCCGCACCGAGGCCATCCTCTCCGGTCTCGGCTTCGCCCCGGACGAGATTGACCGTCCCCTTCGCACCTTCTCCGGCGGTTGGCGCATGCGGGCGGCGCTGGCCCGCCTCCTTCTCAAGCAGCCGGACGTGCTGCTGCTCGACGAGCCGACGAACCACCTCGACATCGAAAGCATCGACTGGCTCGAAGACACGCTGGAGACCTATCCCGGGGCCGTCATCCTGGTGAGCCACGACCGCTCCGTGCTCGACCGCATGGTCACCTCCACCGCCGAGCTCGTGCGGGGTCGCCTCCTCCACTACGACGGCAACTACTCGCACTACCTGGAGGCCCGCGAGGCGCGCTACGAGCGCTGGCGCCGCAAATACGAGAACCAGCAAAAGCGGATTGAGGAGATCCAGGAGTTCATCTCCAAGTTTCGCTACAACGCCGCCCGCGCCAGTCAGGTGCAGAGCCGGATCAAGAAGCTGGAGAAGATGGACCGGATCCCGCCGCCCCCCGACCCGGCCCCGGCCATGTCGTTCGAGTTCCCCGAGCCCCCCCGCTCCGGCGTCGTGGTGCTGGAGCTCTCCGAGTTCAGCAAGACCTACGACACGGAGCACGGCCCCGAGACCGTTTTCACCGACGCTGGCCCCCTCGCCATCGAACGGGGCGACAAGGTTGCGCTCGTGGGTCCCAACGGCGCGGGCAAGTCCACCCTCGCCCGCATCATCGGCGGGATGGAGGACTTTGCGGGCACCCGTGAGGAGGGCCATAACGTTGAGATGGCCTTCCACGCCCAGCACCAGGCCAAGACGATGGACCCGGACCAGACGGTGTTCGATACCGTCCGCGAAGCGGCACCTGATCGGCCCAAGACCGAACTGCGCAGCCTGCTCGGGCGCTTCCTCTTTACCAGCGAGGACGCGTTCAAGGACGTGCGGGTCCTCTCCGGCGGCGAAAAGAGTCGCCTTTCGCTCGCCCGCACGCTACTGTCGCCGGCCAACCTCCTCCTCCTCGACGAGCCGACAAACCACCTCGACATCCAGTCGCGCGAGGTGCTCATCGAGGCCCTGCAGAAGTACGAAGGGACCTTCGTGCTCGTGAGCCACGACCGCCACGTGCTCGACGCCGTCGCCGAAAAGACGTGGCGCGTGGGGGGACGCACCGTGCGCACCTTCCTCGGCAACTACTCCGACTTCCGTTGGCAGGTGGAGGAGGGCTCGGCCCGCCCACTGCAGGACGTGCACGAGGCGGAACCGGCCCCTGCCGAGCCGTCCCCCAACGGACACGCGCCCACCGACGGCACGGAGACGCCCGCCGAGGACACCGACACGTCCGACCTCGACGACCGTCCGGACGGCCTGTTTGCCGACCTCAACTCGTATCAACTCAAGCAGAAGCTGGAGGACACAGAGGCCCGCATCCTGGAGATCGAGGAGAAACAGGAGGAGCTCGAAGCGGCGATGGCCGATCCGGACGCGTACGAGGGCAACGGCGTGGAGGCCCGAGAGCTGTCCGACGAGTACAATGCGCTCAAGAAGGAGCTTTCGGGCCTCTACGAGGAATGGGAGGCCCTCACCGAGCACGTGATGGCACTGGAGGACTGATGGGCGTCGGCGAAACGCCCCCGACGTGAAGTGTCACTTCTTCTTTGGGACTCGCCCACATTTACGTCCCAAGCGCCTCGCTCGGCCCCGGACGCCGCGGACCGGCCTCCCCGCCTGCCCGTTAGCGTTCCGCACTCTGTTCGGAACCAGCGCCCATATGCTCCGCCCTCGTCTCCTCTTGTGTCTCGGCCTCCTCCTCGGGCTCGTTCCGCTGGAGGGGCACGCCCAGATCGAGGCCCTGCCCCGCCCCGATACGCTGCAATCCGCCTCCTTCGGCGTATCCGTGGCCATCGACGACTCGACTGCCGTGGTTGGCGCCAGCGGGGCGTCGGTGTGCGGCGACAATGCCGGGGCCGTGTTTGTCTATGAGCGGCAGGCAGGCCCCCTCGTCACCTCGTGGGCCCTTACGGCCCGCCTCGTCCCGACGCCCTGTCGCACAGATGCCTTCTTCGGGGCCGACGTGGCCCTCAGCGGCTCGCGGGTCCTGGTGAGCGCCTCCAGCGAGGCCTTCGTCGGGGAGGGAGAAAACGCGGCGTACGTGTTCGAGCGCTCGGCGGACAGCACCTGGCAGCAGGCGGCACGGCTGACCGGGGCTCCGGACCGGCGCGAAGGGCTCTTCGCGGCGGGCGTGGCGCTCGACGGCGACCGAGCGGCCGTGAGCACCTCCGGCAATCCCAACCGGGACGATCCAGAACGGGCGTACGGCGGGGCCGTCTACGTCTTCGAACGCGACGCCAACACCAGTGCCTGGTCCCGGACGGCGCGGCTTCAGTCCGACGGTCGCCTGGACTCGGGGCTCATCGGGGGCGACGTGGCCCTCGACGGGCCTCACCTGGCCGTGGCGGCCTCTACATTTTTTGAGCGCGAGCCGGGCTCCGCCTACGTCTTCCGGTACGACCCCTCGGCCAAACGCTGGCGAGAGGACGCGCACCTGAACGACATCGACGCCTTCTTTATCTCCCTCGACCTGCACGGCTCTACGCTGCTCGTGGGCGAAGGCCGGGCCCGCGACGACGGCTCCGGCGCCGCCACCGTCTATGCCCGCGACGACACGTCCTGGCGACAAACGACCACCCTCCGCCCCTCCATTCCCTACGAATCCGGCTCCTTCGGCGCCACCGTGGCTCTCCACAACGGGCGCGCACTCATCACCGGCTACGACGAGCAGCTCGGCAACGAGATCAACATCGACCGCGTCGTCTATGTCTTTCGGCGGCGCCCCGAAGGCGCATGGCGCGAGCGCACGGTTCTCGACATTGGGTCCGTCGACTTTGGCGCCTCGCTCGCCCTGAACGGAGAGGTGAGCCTCGTGGGCACCGTCGCCGAGGACGAGTCCGGCACCGCACACATCGCCCGAATTCCGTAGGGAGACCCCCGCATTCTTCTCGTGCCGATTCGGCAGCTCTACGGAAGGTGCTCGTGGAGCGTGCGGAGAAGGGTGCCGTCGTCGGCACTGTGCTCCCAGTACATGACGCCGCCGAGGCCGCGGGACTGAACGTAGTGCGCCTTGGCCCGCAGAGACCGCGGGGTTTCGTAGGTGATCAGGACCGAGTCCTTCCTCCCCCAGAGGGTTGAGGCTCGCGCGGCGGGATCCCACCGGCGGACGAAGTCGGGGCGCTCGGCGAGGTGGTTGGCGAGCGTATCGTAGGGATGACTGCCCCGTGAGGCGTCGTAGGGCCGGTACAGTCCATCCATCTCCGGCTCGACGCCGGCCCACCCACGTCCGTAGAACGGCACCCCGAGCACTAGCTTCGCGGGCGGCACACCCGCGTTCACGAACCGGTCGACCGCCGCGGCCGCCGAGCGCTGCATCGTGTCCGGCACGGCCGGTGGGTAGAGGTTGGCATGGTGGCCGGTGTGACCGGACCAACGTCCGTGGAAGTCGTATGTCATCAGATTCACGAAGTCGAGCGGCGCGTGCGCCTCGGCCATGCGGGTGTGGGTCAGAAAGTCGGCGTCCGCGCCGGCGGCAATTGTGAGGAGATACCGGTCGTCGTCGGTGCGCCCGTCCGCCTGCCCCTGCCGGTCGAGGTGACGACGCACGGTCCGGAGCAGTCGGGTAAAGTTTTTTCTGTCCTCCGGGCGATACACGTTGTCCTGCCCCGCCTGGCCGGGGTACTCCCAGTCGATGTCGAGCCCATCGAGGTTGTGGGTCCGTAGGAGGTCGACGGCCGTGCGGGCGAACAGGGCCCGTGACGAATCGGTGCGGGCGGCGTTTGAGAAGTAATCGGACCACGCCCAGCCGCCAATCGAGAGCAAAATCTTGAGGTTGGGCGCCTCCGACTTGAGGGCCCGGAGCCGGGCGAGGCGCATCGAATCGCGCTCGCGCTCCAGCACCACCCGCCCCTCTTCCGTAACGTTCGCGAAGGCGTAGTTGATGTGTGTGAGTTGGCGGGCCTCTTCCGCAGACACGTCGACCGTGCCGTGCACGTAGCCGATGCGCCTATATTCAGGAGAGGGCTCCGGACTGCCACACGCAGCCACCAACCAGACGCTCAGGGCGAGAAGCGTGCCGAGACAAATGCTGTGCTGGCGCGCCTCCGGGTTGGGCATGGGATTCGTCATGAGAATGACGGGGGGGACTGTGTTGGAGAAGACCTGCCCCCGCCGGACGCACGAATTACGCCTTCGAGGTCGCCTCCGCGAAGGCGGTCCACAGCGCGTCGTTCATGCTGCCAGCCGCGAAGAGGGTGATGCCGCTGGCGTCGCCCTCGTGCGCCTTTTCGATGAGCCGCTCCAGGCCGCCCGGTGCCACGGCCCCCACGTTGAGGCCACTGTATAAGGGGATCGGTTTGCCCTGTCCGCGCAGCCGCTCAATGCCGGCCCGCGTCTCGTCGCGCACCCAGTTTGCCCCGGCGTGGTAGAAGTTGTGGTACAGCATCGGATGCACGTAGTCGAGATCCCAGTGGTGCCACCGCTGGCGCACGGCCTCCCAGTTCGGAAAGGTTGCCGCGGAGACCGCCGTGTCGTTCGCGCGGGCGATGGGAATAAGGCGGTCGTTCACCAGGCTTGTGATGCTGTCGTACCGGAAGAGGCGCCACGCCGTGTTCGTGGTGGGATCGTCGAGGTCGTAGGGGTCGGCCCCGTGCTCGCGCTCGAACTTCGACCGGCAGGCCTCGCAGTAGCAGTAGTCGTACGGGGCCTCTTCCTCCTCCTGGTCGATGCCGTACTTCGGCTGAAGGGCCTCGGCGATGACGACGTCGGGGAAGCGGATGTAGTCGAAATGGATTCCGTCCAGTTCGTTGATGGACGTGATCTCCTCAACACGCCGCTCAATGAAATCCTGGGCTCCGGGCCGATTGGGGCAGGTGAACTTGTAGTAGTCGACGTACGCCGGATTGTCGACCGCCGACTCCCCGTTCCGGTTCACCACGAACCATTCTTTGTGCCGATTGACGATCTCAGGGATGGTGCAGGGCATCGATACCATCCACCCGTGCACCTCCAGGCCCGCTTCTTTCGCGGGGGGGAGAATGGTTTCGAGCCACTCGCCCTCGACCGGAAGAAAGTCGCTCCCGTAGTAGGCCGCACTGTTGCTGTACACCTGCGGCAGGATCGCGTCGATGTTGTGCGCCCGCAGACGCTCGAAGCGCCGCTTCCACTCGTCAGCCGGGACATCGAGTTCCGGGGTCATCCACACCCAGTTCGTCGGCGCCGAGTCGGGAGGCGACGGGGGGCTCGCGTCCGCCGGGGTAGAGGGGGAGCGCTCGGGCGGAGAGGAAAACCCCGTAGCGGCTGCGCCGAGGGCACCCGCCCCCAGGGTCTTCAGGAATGTGCGTCGCTCTGGCATGGGAAAAGGCGTGGCGTGCAAAGAGCGGACTCGCCCCACAGGGAATCGGTTTGCAGGGAGAGGCCATGGGCAAAGGTGGAAGAAGTAAACTACGGCCCAATGGTCGGACCATACACCCTGGGGCGCCCCGGAACCGCTTCCAAAATTCTCTCCCCCCTAATTGCTTTTCTACTCCTCCTGCACAAGCCAGGCCCGGTCGATCGCCCCGTCGGTCACGCGGTACAGAAACACCTGGGACAGCGGCGCCTCGCGACCGGGCAGGTTCCGGATGGTCTCGTGGGCGGTGAAGGTGTTGCCCACGGTCGTGTGATAGCGGAACTCGGAGTGCAGGTTGGTTGCCCCGTCAAGGAGAGGATGGTACTGCGTCGCGAGGGTGTCACGCCCCTCCATCACAAGCGTATTCGGGGGGCGATAGACCTCCACGTCATCGGCGAACGCGTCAAGAAAGGCATCCGGGTCATGGGTGTTGTAGGCGTTGTGCAGCTGGAACACCACCTCCTCCGGCGTCCGCGGCACGAGCCGGTCGGGAGCGAACAGCGTGCCGTTCTTCACGACCCGATGAATCGACGTGGCGTGTTGGATGTCCGCGAAGGGATCGCGATCGAGCACGACAAGGTCCGCCATCATCCCCTCTTCGATCTGCCCGAGGTCGTCACGGCCCATGAGCTGGGCACCGCCCGCCGTCGCCGTTGCCAAGATCTCGCGGGGCGTGAGGCCGGCCGTACGCATGAGCTCAAACTCGCGGATGAGGGCCGGGCCGTGCGGCGTACCGATGTTGCCCGCGTCGGTGCCGGCCACAACGTCGATGCCAGCCTCGTAGAGCCGCTTCAGGTTGCGCATGGCCGTGGTGTCGGACGGCACCGTCGGGGCCTGCTGGATGCGCCGGCGGAGGCCGGTCGGGACGAGCGAATCCGGGAGCGTGCGCAGGTCGGTGAGGGAGTTGATCACGTCCTTCTGGCCGATGCGGTGCTCGGCAAGCGTCAGGTCGAGTTGCTGGGCGAACGTTTCGCCGTAGCGCTCGCCCACCACGAGCGTCGGGGTGTAGAGCACGTCGTTCTCCCGAAGAAGCCGCACGAAGGCGTCGTCGACCGGCTGGTCGGATACGCTGTGGACGAGGATGTCCGCCCCGGCCTCGACGGCGGCCCGGGCGGTTTCCAACTCCGTGGCGTGGACGGCCACCCGGACGCCTGCGTTATGGGCTTCGTCAACGGTCGCCTCGACGACCGGACGATAGTCGGCCGGGGTCTCCCCTCCGCCCACGATGTACCAGATCTTGATGAGGTCCACCCCGGCCATGATCTGGTCGCGGACCTCTTTCCGGGCCGCCTCCGGCGTCGTGATCTGCAGGATGGGCGGATCGCCCTCGCCGAGCGACGGACGCTCCACGCTGGAAATAAGCGGGCCCGCCGTCACGACCGTCGGGGCCATCGCCGTGGTGTCGGCGCGGGCCCGCACGTCGAGGTTCCACATCGGCCCGCCTACGTCCACCACGCTCGTCACCCCACTGCGGAGGTAGCGGCGGAAGGTGTCCGGGAGCCGCTCTTTGATGCGCCGCAACTCTTCGGCGTAGGGGCGGGCGCCGCGCAGGTCGATCACGTCGGGGCGCGTGTAGAGCCCGCCGCTCTGGAAGAAGTGGACGTGGCCGTCGACGAGGCCCGGCATCACGTACTTGTCGGGCATGTCGTGCACGGTCGCCCGGTCCGGCACCTCCACCTCCCCCGACGGCCCCACTGCGGCGATGCGGTCGCCCTCCAATAGAACCGTCGCGTTCTCAATTACTGTGGAGTCGGCCGGATTGAGGGCCGTGGGCCCGACGAGGGCGGTGGGCTGGGCCGTGGCGGACTGGACTGCAAAGAGACCGGCGAGAACAAAAAGAAATAGGGTTCGGCGCATGACGCGTAAGCCTCCTCGGGAGTGGTATGCGGTGTGTTGAATAACGTATGCACTATCGTGAAGACGTGCAGGCGGTCACCCACCATGCTCCACTCTTCTCTTGAAGGTTGTAACACTCGTAATTGCAGAACCCATCTACCAAAACCTGCTAGGCTCAAGAAGACCGGGGCCCAGCGCATCGGGAATTTGGCGGGACCGGTCATCCCGAGGGACCTCCCCGCTCGTCCACACTTGGAGGAAGACGACCGCGTCCATCTCATCGAAACGGGGGACGTTCTCTTCGTCACGCCGATCCGTTGAGGCGGCATGGGGAGCTCCGGTGCTCGCGATAAGGGAGTCGCCGAGTCGGCTCGTGCCCGCCCGCGCGCCGCGTTGCGGCACGACACTACCGACCCTCCCTCACCAGCGTCTCCAGCGCATCGTCGAGCGCCCATTTGAGGACCACGCCGCTGTGCTCGTACCGGACGCGGCCTCGTTTGTCGATCAGGTACGTCCGTGGCACGGCCTCGCCCGGAAAGTGGCGCGCCGCGAGTGCGGGATTCGCGATCTGCGGAAAGTTGATGCCCTGTTCCTCCACGAAGGGACGCACCGCCGTCGCCCCGTCCCGGTCCACCGCAATCCCGACGAACTGCACGCCCTTATCCTCAAATTCGCGCTGCAGGTCCACGAAGCCGGGCATCTCCACGCGACACGGCGGGCACCAGGTGGCCCACACGTTCACCACCACGACCTCCCCCCGGTGGTCTTCGAGCCGAAAGCGATCGCCCGCCAGCGTCTCGGCTACCACCGTCGGGGCCGGGCGCCTCTCCGCGGCCAACTCAATGCTCGGCATGTACTGCTGATAGACGTAGATCCCCATCACCAGGAGCACGGGCCAGTGCCAGTAGGCTTTGACGTAGGTCCGGACGGTGCGCCACGGGGAGCGATCGCGGTTGGAGTCAGGCATGCGGACGGATCCGGGATCGGTCGGTGCGCGGGCGTCGAGGGAGGGGCGGAGGCGCAGCTACGACCGTTCTCGCAGGAGTGCCTCCAGCAAGGGGCGGATCCGGTCCTCGGTGGTCATGCCCGGAATGTGCTTGCGGATCTTTCCCTCGGGCCCGATCACGAACGTCATGGGCAGGCCCCGCACCCCGCCGTATTTCTCCGCGATCGAGCCGTCGCCCAGCCCAATCGGGTAGTTGATGTTCATCTTGTCGGCGAAGGCTCGCACCTCTTTGGGGCCGGCGCTCCGTTCGAGGGCCACGCCCACGAACTGGAGGCCCCGACCGCCAAGGTCCTCCTGTAGCGACACGAAGTCCGGAATCTCCCGCCGGCATGGCGGGCACCAGGTGGCCCAGAAGTTGAGCACCACCACGTCTCCGCGCTGATCGTCAAGGCGAAAAATCTCGCCATCCAGGGTGTTCAGCGAAAAATCGGGGGCGTCCTGTGCGGTGTCGCCCCCCGTCGTCTGGGCAGGCGAGGCGGGCTGTTCGGCCATCACGAGGGCTACGATTCCCCCGACGACGAGCAGACCCGCCGCGAACGAGCCCACCCAGTTGGGAAAAGAAAGAGAGCGCATGGGGATACGAGAGTCGTCTCCAAAGAATCGAACCGAGAACGAGCCGACCGGTCGGCCGGCGGACGACCCTCAGTCGCTAACTGAGGGCGGAGGAAGACGACTAAATCTGGAGGACGACCGGACGGAGGACCTCCAACGCTGGCGAGACGGGCGGCGGAGACGGGGGCCGCGGTGCATCGAGGAAGACGGACGGGGGCTCTGTGGACGCGGGGCCAATCACCCCGCCTCCCAACGGGCCGTCGAGCGAGAACATTGACCGCTCCGTCGACGCTGCACGAAGCATCGCCCCGGCGTCCGTCGCCGGACAGGACCACTGGGCACTCGGCACGGCGGTCGTCACGATGGGGACCGACGCCGCGTTGGTCGCTCTCTCACCCCCGCGGCACGGCGTGATGGACTGCACCAGGGGCCCCACGATCAGGAGGAGGCCGAGGGCAACGGCCCAGCGGCCCACAGTACTGGATGACCGAAGGCGATGCATGGCAACAGGGGCAGTTTATACGCAGCTTTGAAAGAACCTTTGCTCTACAGATCGAGTTCCTGGGTCGCCCTCGCCGCTCCCGTGAACTCCCCTCTACCTCGCCCGGTAGGACCGCCCTCGCGCCACACTACCAAGCCTCCCCCCTCGTTTCTATGCCGTCGTCCCCCTCGGTCCTTTCTCTCCGTTCGTCGGACCGTACGCCTCTCCTGTTCACCGTCAACATGGGGCTGGAGGACGTGGTCGTGGACGAATTTCGGGAGCGGGCCGCGGCCGCGGGCCTCGACGTGACCGACACCGACGACACCCCCTTTGGCCTGCAGAGCTACGCCTTGGTGGAGGTCGACGCGGCCCCCGACGACGCGCTCGACGTGGCCCGCCAGATGCGCTCGGTGCACCATGTGCTGGCGCCCCTCTACACGTTCACCCTCTCCACGAACGAGGAGGACGCCCTCCAAGCAATTCAGGACACGGTAAAGACGCTCGACGTGGAGGCCATGGAGACGGCGGACACCTTCCGCGCCTCTTCGGTGCGGCAGGGCGACCACGACTTCACGAGCGTCGACGTGCAGAGGTGGGCGGGTGGGGCCCTCGACGCCCGCTACGACGCGTCCGTCGACCTGGAGGACTACGACGTGGAGGTACGGGTGGACGTCCGTGAAGACCAGTGCCTCGTGAGCGTTCAGCACACCCGCGAGGCCCTGAGTCGCCGGCAGCTGGAGGGCTACCAGCCGCGGGCCGCTCTCAAGGCGAACGTGGCCTACGCCCTCCTCCGTCTCGCCCATCTCGACGCCCCCCCGGACACGCTGCTCGACCCCTTTTGCGGCTCCGCCACCATCCTGCTGGAGGCCGCGGACCTGTGGGGCGACACGCAGTGCTACGGCAACGACTGGAACGAGGAGGCGGTAACGGGCGCCCGCACAAACGTCGAAATGGCGGGCCTAAGCGACCGCATCACGATTCGGGAGGGCGACGCGTGGCAGCTCGAAGAGACGTTCGAGGACGTGACGGCGGACCTGATCGTCACCAATCCCCCCTTCGGCGTGCGCATGGCCAGTAGCATGGACTTTTACCCCTTTTACCGGCGCGTCCTCGGGCAAATGGCCGAAGTGCTGCGGCCCGGTGGCCTCGTGGTGATGCTGGTGCTGCGGCAGGGCCCCTTCAACACGGTCCTCGACGAGTCCGAGCAGTTCGCCAGTCGCCACGTGCGGGCCATCGAGATCGGTGGGCTCTACCCGTACGTCTTCGTGCTCGAACGCCTGTAAACCGGCTGCGCCCCACCGAGGCCGCGAGGCCCGCCACACCGAAATCCGCCGTGTCCGGCTCGTCTTTTTGAACCTTCCCCCCACCGGGCGTTCTCCGTAACCAACAATCATCCGCGTACTCAGCACCGGCCCTCCCCCATGCACCAACACGTCCACCCTTCGTCGCTTCTCGGTTCGTCCCACGGCCCGATGCCGCCCCGTTCCGCTAGCGCCTACACCGCTCTTCTGGCCGTCGGACTACTTCTCGCATTCGGCCTGACGGTCCCGCAGTCCTCGTCGGCACAGCCGGCCTCGCCCCCGGCGGTGGACGCCCTCCTCCAGAGCGATTCCAGCGCGATGATTCCGGTCGTCGACCGCTTCGCCGACGACCGCGCGGCCCTTCGCCGCCGCTACGACGCCGCGGGGCCGGAGCGCTGGGCCCGGATGCGGACGTTTTACAACCAGTGGCTCGACGAACTGGACGCCGTCCGCTTCGGTCGACTCGGCGTGGACGGACGCATCGACCACGTGCTTCTGCAAAACGAGATCCAGGGGGCCCTGCATCGACTGGATCGGACGGAGCGCCGCCATGCCGAGATGGAGCGGTACCTGCCCTTCGCCTCCACAATCACGTCCCTCTACTACCGGTGGCGGGCGGATCCCGCCCTCGACCCGCGCGCCGCGGCCGACACGCTGGCCGCCCTCCAAGACACAATCGAGGCAACGCAGGAGCGCCTCTCGGAGCAGTTCTCGCACACAGGATCCCCGACCACAGAATCTCCGAATACGGAGGCGGACCGGGTCGCGGCCCACCGGGCGGCCAAGGCCATTGGGGACCTCCGCGAGAATCTAGAGGCGTGGTACGCGTTTTACGACGGGTACCACCCGGACTTTACCTGGTGGGTGGAGGCGCCGTACGAGAAAGCCCAGAGCGACCTGGAGGCATACGCCCGGTTTCTCCGTCGGGAGATCGTGGGCGTCGAGGAGGGGCAGGACGCGCCCCTCATCGGAGACCCGATTGGGGCGGAGGCGCTCAAGGCGGACCTCCGGCACGCCATGATTCCGTACTCCCCCGAAGAGCTGATTGCCCTGGCCGAGCAGGAGCTTGACTGGGGCAGGCGGCAGATGCGGGCGGCCGCCCGGGAGATGGGCCACGGGAACGACTGGCGCGCGGCCCTCAAAGAGGTCAAGACCCGTCACGTGGAGCCCGGCCAGCAGCCGACGCTTGCGCGTGATCTGGCCGAGGAGGCCGTGTCTTTTCTTCGGGACCGGGATCTGGTGACGATTCCCCCGATGGCCGAGGAGGTCTGGCGCATGCAGATGCTCTCCCCAGAGATGCAGCGCATCGCGCCGTACTTTCTAGGAGGCGAGGTCGTCCGGGTGGCGTTTCCGGCCCAGGAGATGTCCCACGAGAACAAGCTCATGAGCATTCGGGGCAACAACCGGCACTTCTCTCGGGCGGTCGTCCACCACGAGCTCATCCCGGGCCACCACCTTCAGGGCTTCATGACGGATCGGTACAACGCCCACCGCGACCTGTTCTCCACGCCGTTCTGGGGCGAGGGGTGGGCCCTCTACTGGGAGATGCAGCTCTGGGACCTCGACTTTCCCCGGTCGCCGGAGGACCGGATTGGGATGCTGTTCTGGCGCAACCACCGGGCGGCGCGCATCATCTTCTCCCTCCGCTTTCACCTGGGGGAGATGTCCGGGCAGGAGGCCGTGGACTTCCTGGTGCGGGAGGTCGGGCACGAGCGGGCCAACGCGGAGGCGGAGGTGCGGCGCTCCATCATCGGCACGTATCCCCCGCTGTACCAGGCCGCCTACATGCTCGGCGGCCTCCAATTCCGGGCGCTCCACGACGAGCTCGTCGAGAACGGCGACCTCTCCAACCGCGAGTTCCACGACCGAATTCTGCGAGGCGGGCGCATGCCGGTCGAGATGGTGCGCGCCCGACTCCAGAGGCGACGCCTCCCGAAGGACTACGCGCCGCAGTGGCGCTTCGCCGGTGCCCCTCAGGCGGAGTAACAGGCCGCGGGCCCGCTTCGCGGGGGAGGCCCTCGGCGGCCCCCAAACAGAAAACCCCCCATCGGACCGACTGACCCGACGGGGCGCGTCTTGAACATAGGCCGAGGAGGGATCCTACAGGGCAAAGAGCAGCCCCCCAGTGATTCCAAGGCGGTCGAAGTCTCCAATCGTGACCTGTCCCTGGACGAAGGGCTGGAGCGTGCCGGTGTCAAACTCAACACCGCCAACCAGGTTAAGTCCCGTGTCGGTGCTGGAGGTGCCCCCAACCTCTGAACTCGTTATGCCGATTCCGGCACCCGCATAGGGTGAAAAGGTCTTCTCTGTGGGAAGCATGTAGTGCGCATTCAGATCGACGGTGTAAATCGACCGGTCAACCTCTTGGTTGCCCACCTGGGCATCATCCGCGAAGTAGAAGTCGACGGCCCCAGACAACTGTACCGGCGCATCCACATTTTGGGAGAGATCGTACCGGACATCGCCCCCAAGAGCGAATTCTTCGATGTCACCAACGTCGATGGTGACGCGGGGACCAATCTCAAAGCCGGAACTCGACTCCATCTGCGCCTGCGCATCTAGCGGACATGCGACGGCGAGGATGAGGGCAATAGTAACGAGAGATGCAAAGCGTTTCATGGTTGATCGGCTGCGGTTGTTAGCGGATTTAGAAAATACCAAGTATTTTATTTTCTTATACTGTTTTTTCGAAATACAGTCGTACAAAACGCCTTTTTATTTATTTTGATCCACCCTTTGCAATATATCCGAAATAAACCTAGCCTCCCTTGGTCTTTCCCGATGTAAATGAAGGACTGCAAACACAACCAAACGCATCGGCACTTCTCTCGACTTCCCTTCAGACGGGATACCGTCTCCTTCGTCCCTCGGCGGTTAACATTTCAACACCCGCGTTCGATAATTGCCGTGGACTGCATATCTCATTTGACGGAGCTTTGGAGGAGAATCTTCGACAACCGGTGATCAATCTGCTTTAGGGGTGGAGGGACCCACCGTATGGTATGCCCAAAAATGACCTTGTGGCGGTATAATGACTGTGTTTTTCAACTTCTTTCTGCCAGACGCTCTCCCTGAAAATTCTGACCAGCGACGGAAGGCGCGCCTGACGCTGTCGATCACGGTTCTCATCATCGGAGCCTGCCTCGCCTACACCGGGGCCCATTACCGATGGGAATTCTGGAGCGGAATCCCTGTGCTTTTGGGCTCAGCGGCCCTCCTGACGGGGGTCCCGATTGCCCTGCGGCAGGGCGCCTCCCCCTCCCTCATGGCGAAGGTGACCGCCGGAGTGATGCTGGGGCTCATCACGCTGCTCACGATTCGCTCCGGAGGAACCGCGTCCACGTCGGCCCCCTGGTTCATGGTCGCGCCATTGATCGGGCTCCTGCTCGCCGAGCAGTGGTTTGCCATTCTCCTCACGGTGGTGAGCATCGCGGAGCTGTCCATCATCTACGGCCTTGAGCTGGGTGGCTACGTCTTCCCGACGCCCATGTCCAATTCTATGGCCGACGAGTCGCTCTTTTTCTCCTACGTCGGCCTCATCACCGTCGTCCTCCTCATCGCACGCGTCTTCAAACAAGAACAGCGCCGCGCACTACAGAAGGCTGAGTCCGCCGTGCAGGACGCCAAGACGCAGAAGGAGGAGACCGAAAAGATGGCTGAACGGCTCAAGCAGCAAAAAAACTCCGTTGAGGAGCAGGTTGAGGAGGCCACCCGGGAGCTTCAGGAGCAAAAGGAGGCACTCGCCAGCCACACGAGCGAGATGCTCGACGCGATGAATCGGTTTGCCGACGGAGACCTCAGTGTCCGCGTCGACACGGACCGCGACGACGAGATTGGCGATCTCTTCGACGGGTTCAACCGGGCGGTCGAGAGCGTCCGGCGGACCCTCGTCTCCGTCCGCGATGCGGCCGAGGAGACCGCCCTGACGACCGAGGAGATCAGTGCCTCCTCCGAGCAGATGGCGACCGCTGCCGAGGAGCAGTCCGCCCAGGCCGAGGAGGTGGCCGCGGCCGTCGAGCAGATGAACCAGACGATTAGCGAGAACGCGCGCAGTGTCCAACGGGCCGCCGAGGCCACCCGGGACGCCGCCCAGCAGGCCGAGCGCAGTGGCAAGATCGTCGCGGAGGCGACGCAGCAGATCCGGCAGATCGCCGAGGTGGCCCAGGCCACAGCCGACACCATCGAGAGCGTGGGCGACTCGAGCGAGGAGATTATTCAGATCGTCGACACGATCGACGAGATCGCGGGGCAGACCAACCTCCTCGCCCTAAACGCGGCGATCGAGGCGGCGCGAGCGGGGGACGAGGCCGCCGGACAGACCGGACAGGGATTCGCTGTGGTCGCCGAGGAGGTCCGGGCGTTGGCGGAGGAAGCCGACGAGGCCACGACCGAAATCGAACAGATGGTTCAGGGGACGACCGGCGAGATCGAGGACGCAGTTGGCGCCGCCCGTCAGAGCAGCCAGCGGGCCCAGAAGGGCCTGGAGCTGGCCGGCGAGGTGGACAGCGCCCTGGACGATGTGGCCGCCGCCATCGACCGGGCCCAGCAAAAAGCCGACGAGATTGCGTCCGCCTCCGAAGAACAGTCCACCACCAGCAACGAGATCGCTCGGAGCGTACAGGCCATCTCGACGGCGGCCCGGGAGTCGGCGGCCGGCGTCACGCAGGTCTCTGATTCGGCGGAGGACCTGGAGGCAACCGTCCAGCACCTTCGGGAGAGCGTCGAAAAGTTTGAGCTTGAGCGGAGCGAGCACACGAGCCCGTCCGACCGCCCCGTCCAACCCCTTCACTCAACGGAGGAGCGGGCCGAGGCCTCCTCCCCCACGAGCCCACCTACTGACACGACACGCTCCGCGATGAACTCAACGAGCGATTAGGAAATCCCAGCGGGGAAAAGATGAAGCACGCGCGCAGCGAAGATATAGACGATAAGCAAGGATCGGCCGGCCCCGTCTCGCGTCCCCTAGCGTCTCGGACACGCCCCTATCTCGTTTTTGGCTCCCAGTCCCTCGCCCGTAGGGCGGCCCCAACTGGTCTTCTGGCGCAACCCGTGACGGAGAACACACCCATCGGCTGCGCGCCTCTAACCGGACTCTAATCCGTCTCTCACCGCCCTATAAGATCCCTTCGCTCGGGGAGGCGTGGACACGACTGACAGATCAACCGTCGACTCCTGTTCAGTCGTCGCCACTCCATGGACTGCCTGCCACAAAGCCCCCCCTGGGACTTCGGCCTTGCCCTCCTGCTGGGAGCGCTCGCCGTTTTGAGCGGGCCCGTCGTTCGCGTCGCACAGGCCCAGACGGACGGGGGCCGGGACACGCTCACGTTCGACCGCGCCACCCGTCTGCTCCTGGACCACAATCCGCAACTCCGCGCCGCCCGCGCTCGTGCTCGGACCCAGGGGAAAGGAGCCCGGGCCGCGGCCCTCTTTCCCAACCCGACCCTGGAGGGCTCCGGGGAGCATACCCCACTGCCCAACGGCGGGGCGGACGACGAGTGGTTCCTGACCCTTACCCAGCCCCTCAACTACCCGGGCGAGCAGCGCGCCCGGCGGCAGTCGGCCGACGCGGCCACACGGGCCGCCGAGGCACGACTCCAGGAGACGCGCACGTCCCTCTACAGAGACCTGCGCCATCGCTACCTCGCCGTCGTGACCGCGGATGCCCGTCGTCGCATCCTGCACCGGTACACCGATGCGGTACAACAGGCCGCCCGGGCCGCCACCGTGCGGTACGAGGAGGGCGACCTGAGCCCAATCCGGCGCACGCGGCTGAAGAGCGCCGAGGCGACCTCCGAGAACGACCTGGCGGAGGCAAGGCAGCAGCACCGGACCGCACAGCGGGAACTGGCTGCCATGCTCCGCCCCAACCAGGAGACACAGTCGGAGGGGCTCCCCTACGCAGTTGCGGACTCACTCTCATTCCGGGCGGTCACTGTGGACGCGCAGGCGGCCCTGTCGGTCGCCGAGGCCCAGCGAGATCGGCTCCAGGCCCAGCGTGCCCGGGTTGAGCGCGAACGACAGGCCCTCGAACGGACACGCTACCAGCGGTATCCAGACCTGACCCTCTCGGCGGGGCCGAAGCAGCTGTCGACCCCAGGCGGCACGACCCTCGGCTTCACGGCCGGTCTCCAGGTGGAGTTGCCCCTCTGGGACGGGGGCCGCACGGCCGTCGCGGCACAGGAAGGCCGACGCAGCCAGGCCGAGGCCACCCTCGACGCCACCCGACGTGCAGTCGAGGTGGACGTGCACAACGCCCTGGACCGCCTCGAGACCGCCCGCGGTCGCCTGCAGGCCACGGCGAACACCCTGGTTCGGGCGCCCGACGAGCAGCTCCAGAACGCGCTGTTCACCTACGAGCAGGGCGAGCTGACCCTCTTCGAGCTGCTGGACGCCATCGAGGCCGCCCGACGGACGGAGCTGCTCCGCGTGCGTCTCACCGCAAAATACCTGCGGGCACTTTACGACCTGGAAGCCGCCATGGGCGTGGGGCCGGCCGACGCCCCCATCGTCGTCGAAGGCGCCCTCTCTCCCCGCGCCCCCGACCTGTAGCGGATCGGCCTTTTCCCTGAACCGGCACACTCCTCGATTGGCCAACCGGACTCGTCTTTCAAAACGCTTCTCTCCCCATGCACCGCCGACGCCCCTTCCCGCTCGCTCTGGTTCTGGCTACTGCGCTTTTTCTCGCTGGCTGTGGAGAGGCCGACGCCCCCGCCTCCACGGCCGCGGCGGAGACCCCCATCGATCCGAACGTCATCACACTGACCGACGCTGAACTCGAAGAGGTCGGCGTCAAAACCGTAGAGGTCACGAAGCACCCGGTCACGACGACCCTCAAACTGCCGGCCCGGGTGCGCCCGGCCGCCGACCAGGAGGCCTTCGTGACCTCTCTCGTGGACGGACGGGTGGAGCAGCTCCGCGTGAGTCCCGGGACGCGGGTGGCACAGGGCGAGGTCATGGCCGACGTGGCCGCCCCGGACCTGAGTCAGATGGTGGCCACCCTCCGGCAGGCGCGCGACGAGCTCGACCGCCAGCGCCGCCTGGACGAGCGGGACGTGGCCGTCGAGAAGAACGTGCGGGCCGCCGAACGCAACTGGCAGTCCGCCCGGCAGCGCCTCCGCTCGATCGGGGTGCAGCCGGACCGCATCGAACGGGTCGCGACCGGCGCCCAGGACATGAGGACGCTTCCGCTGGAGGCGCCCCTCGACGGCATCGTGCTGAGCCGAATGAGCGTCCTCGGCGCCCCTGTGCAGCAGGGCGACAAGCTCTACCGCATTGCCGACCTCCAGCCGATCCGCGTGGTCGCCCGCGTGTTCGAGCGCAACCTCGCCCAGGTCCAGGCCGGCCAGACCGTCACGCTGTCCACGCCGATGGCCCCCGAGCAGACGTACCGCAGCACGATCGAGCAGGTGACCCCTCAGGTGGACGACAAGAGCCGAGCCGCCAGCGCCCGCGTGATGCTCGACAATGAGGACGGCGCACTCCGTCCCGGCATGTACGCCTCCGTCCAGGTCGAGCAGACGAGTGCGCCACAGGCCGCCCTCCCCGCCGACGTCCTACTGACCGACAACACCGGCGCCTACGTCCTCGTCCGCGATGGGCCGCGCCGGTTTCGCCGCGTCTACGTGGAGGGCGACGCCGAGAACGACGGGAATGTGGCCGTCTCGTCGCTTGAGGTCGGCACGGAGGTCGTCGCCCAGGGCGCCTACCAGATCGCGAGCGCCCTCAACCAATTGCGACAGTGATGGGTGACGAAGTGCTTTCAGAGTGCGCCCTGAACCCGTCGCGTTGATCGATGGATCTGTGCCCTAGACCGCGCACACAGAGACCGCCGCGCCCACGCCCGTTCAACATCCGCACCCCGCCCCTCGCCCCTGCCCGATGTTCGACCGCCTCGTTACCTCCGTCGTTAAGAATCGGATTCTGGTTCTGCTCTTCATGGCCGTGCTGGTCGGGTGGGGCATCTACAGCTGGCAGCAGGTGCCGGTCGATGCCTACCCGGAGCTCACGAACAACCAGGTGCAGATCCTCACGCCGGTGCCGGGCATGTCCCCCGTCGAGGTGGAAAAGCTGGTGTCCTACCCCATCGAGACGAGCATGACCAACCTTGAAGGCGTCAAGGACAACCGCTCTCTGAGCCAGTTTGGGCTGAGCGTCGTCACGCTCGTATTCGAGGAGGACATGGACCCGTACTTCGTCCGCCGCCTCGTCTCGCAGCGCCTCTCGAAGGTCAAAGAGGACCTCCCGGGGAAGGCCGAGCCGGGACTCGGGCCGCTGTCGACGGCCCTGGGGCAGGTGTACCAGTACACCCTGACCGACGAGCCGGGCGACGGGCGCTCCTACTCCGCCCAGGAGCTCCGCACGATGCAGGACTGGATCCTGGCGCCCGAGCTGCGCACGGTGGAGGGCGTCGTGGAGGCCAACGCGCTCGGCGGCTTCGTCAAGCAGTACCATGTGCGGTTCGACCCGGACCAGCTGGTGAACCACGACCTCTCGCTCGACGAGGCCTACGAGGCGCTGCGGGCAAGCAATCAGAATTCAGGGGGGAGCTACATTGTTCGCAACGACCAGCAGTACGTGGTGCGGGGCGTGGGGCGCCTCGGAGGCGGGGATGGGAATGTCGTCGAGGACATCGAGAACACTGTCATCACGAGCCGGGACGGGACGCCCATCCTGATGAGCGATGTGGGCGACGTGCAGGTGGACCACGCCGTGCGCTACGGCGCCGCCACGGCCGACGGCGAGGGCGAGACGGTCACCGGCATCGTGATGATGCGCCGCGGGGCCAACGCCCAGGAGGTGGTCAACAGCGTGGAGGCCAAGATGGAGGAGCTCAAGCAGGCCCTGCCCCCCGGCGTGGGCGTCGACGTGTACTACAACCGCAACGAGCTCACGAGCGCTGCGATTTCGACGGTCACGACGAGCCTGCTCATCGGAGGCCTGCTCGTGCTCCTCGTCCTCATCAGCTTCCTGGGCGACTGGCGCTCGGCCCTCATCGTGAGCCTCGTGCTGCCGATGACGGCCCTCGTCACGTTCATCCTGATGAACTACTTCGGGTTCAAGGCCAATCTGATGAGCCTCGGCGGCCTGGCCATCGGCCTCGGGATGTTCGTGGACGGGGCCATCGTGATGGTAGAGAACATCTACCGCCTCCGCGAGGCGAACCCGGACGCGTCGATCGGCCTCATCGTGGTGCGGGCCGGGCGGGAGGTGGCGCGTCCCATCGCCTTCTCCGTAGGCGTGGTCATCGCGGTCTTCCTCCCCCTCTTCACCCTGCAGCAGATGGAGGGGCGCATGTTTCGGCCCATGGCGTTCACCGTCTCCTTCGCCCTGATGGCCGCCCTGTTGCTGGCCCTCACGATGGCCCCCGCCCTGAGCTCATACCTGCTCGCGTCCGTAGGGGACTCAAGCGAGGACCCCGACGCGACCGACGAAGCACTCCAGGAAAACGGGGCGTCGCCCCGGCCCACGAACGGAGCCGCCGGGGCAGCAGGGGGATCGTCGACCCGGGTGGTCGCGGCCTTGCGCTCCGTGTACGAGCCCCTGCTCGACGCCGCACTCACCCACCGGTGGGCCACGGTAAGCACCGCCGTGGTCGTCGTGGGATTGGGCGCGGGCCTCTTCACGACGCTCGGGACCGAGTTTGCGCCGGACCTGGAGGAGGGCTCGGTGGCCATCCAGGTGGCCTTGGAGCCGGACGCCGCCCTCGAAACGTCGACGGAGGTGCAGACCAAGGTTGAGAGCGCCCTCATAAAGTTCCCGGAGGTAACCACGGCCGTGAGCAAGACCGGACGCCCGGCGGTCGCCTTCGACCCGATGGGTCAGAACCTGACCGACATGTTCGTCGGCCTCGCTCCCCGCGACACGTGGACCGTCGACTCGAAGGAGGCACTCGTAGATTCGATGCGGGCCCGCGTCAACCAGATCCCCGGCGCCAACTTTGCCTTCACGCAGCCCATTGCCCTGCGCCTCGACGAGATGGTGAGCGGGGCCAAAAGCGAGATTGCGCTCAAGATCTACGGCGACGACCTCGACGCGCTTCGCCGCCTGCAGTCGGAAGCCGCCGGCGCGGTGTCCGACATCGAGGGCGTAGCGGACGTACTTCCTGCCCAGATTGCCGGCTACGGCTACGTGGAGGTCGACATCGACCGCGATCGGGCCGCCCGCTACGGCCTCAGCGTGGGCACCATCCAGCGGGCCATCGACGTGGCCATTGGGGGCGAGCAGCTGAGCACCATTCGGGAGGGGGACCGGCGCTTTGCCCTCGTCGGGAAGTTTCAGGAATCCTCCCGCGGCTCCGTCGAGTCGATCCGTAACCTTCCGCTGACGACCACTGAGGGGGCTCGCGTCCGGCTGCAGGACGTAGCGTCCATCACGCTCACGGAAGCGCCCGCGGAGGTGTCGCGGGAGCAGGGCAAGCGGAAGGTCACGCTGGGCATCAACCTCAGCGGCCGCGACGCCGGCAGCTTCGTGGCGGAGGCGAAGGAGGCCTTTCGGAGCGAGGTGACCCTCCCTGCGGGGTACCTGGCGGAGTGGGGCGGCCAGTTCGAAAATCAGGAGCGGGCGCAGGACCGGCTCATGCTCATTCTGCCCATCACGCTCGCCATCGTGTTCGTGCTTCTGTTCATGACCTTCAACTCGCTAGGGCAGGCGGTGCTCGTCTTCCTCAACATTCCGGCGTCGGTGGTCGGGGGCGTCGTGCTGCTCTGGGCGATGGACCTCTACATGAGCGTGCCGGCGTCGGTTGGATTTATCGCTGTGCTGGGCATTGCCGTGCAGAACGGCGTGGTGATGGTGAGTTTCATCGACAACCTCCGGGAGCGGGGGCAGCCCCTGGCCCAGGCGGTGCGGCAGGGGGCACTCCTGCGGCTGCGGCCCATCCTCATGACGACGCTCACCACGCTGCTCGGCCTGCTGCCGTTGCTAGTGGCCACCGGCATCGGCGCGAACGTGCAGCGGCCCCTCGCGGCCGTGGTGGTCGGCGGCATCTTCACGCTCGTCCCCTCCACCCTTCTGCTGCTGCCCACCCTCTACGGCTGGTTCAACCCCGAGGCACAGTCCGAACGGGCGATCGTCCGGGAGGTGGAAACCGGGGATCAGGCCCAGATTCAGGGCAGCGTGGCCGCCTAGCCGTGCGCTCTTCGCCACTCTCTTTCCCCCACACAGCACTCCGCCATGAAGATGATCGTTGCCTACATTCGGCCCGTCAAGCAGGACGAGGTCGTCGATCGCCTGCGTCGGATGGAGGTCCCCGGCGCCAGCATGCATCCGGTCGATGGGTTCGGGCTGGAGGCCGACCCGAGCGGAGACGAGTCCTACGGGCCTCAGGTCACGCCCTACGCGGAGATGGTGCGGGTCGAAGTCGTCTGCTCGGACGGCCGGGCCGAGGACTGGACCCAGGCCATCGCGGAGGCGGCCCAGACCGGGCGGCGGGGCGACGGCAAGGTGTTCGTGCTACCGGTTACCAATGCCGTGGACATCCGAACCCTTCAGACTGGGGACACCGTCGTCTGATCTGTGCCCCGCTTCCCGCTCCGCGCTTACACCGTCATCCGTCCTCATCCCAATCATTTCCATGACCGCTGCACACCTCCACCTCGCCCTCAACCACATTCCCGTCCTCGGAACCCTTTTCGCCACCGCCCTACTCGCCTACGGGTTGTGGCACGACCACACGGGGTTTCAAAAGGGGGCGCTCGGGCTGCTCGCGGCGGTCGGAACGGTGGCCGTCGCGGTCTACCTGACGGGCGAGCCGGCGGAGGCACTCGTTGAAGGCCTGGCGGGGGTGTCCCACGAGGCCCTCGAAGCGCACGAGGCATGGGGCTGGTACGCCGCACTCACGAGCATCGGAACCGGGGTTCTCTCCCTTGGGGCACTGCTGTACCGATGGGCGGCCTCCTCGCTTCCCCGATGGATTGTTCGGGGCGTGTTTCTGCTGGCCCTCGCGGGCAGCGCACTCCTGGTCTACGCGGCGACCCTCGGCGGCAAGGTGCACCACCCCGAGCTCCGTGCTGGTCCAACGGCCGTGGAGACGACCGACGGCCCGGGGGCGGACATGGTCGAGGAGTGAGACTTCGTTCGGCCCTACCGCACGAGCGGATGAGGGGAATTCCACCACGCGAGAGTCCCCCTGACGTCCTCTAACGCCCTTTCCCCTCTCATGCAACCTTGCGCATTGCATTCATCTTCACCTCGATCACAAACGCACAGCGTCTTATGTCTAGCAAGGATTCGGACCGCGTATCCCGACGACAGTTTCTTCGCTCGCTTGGCCTGGCCGGGGCCATCGGGGCAAGTGGCACGCTCCTGTTGGCCTGTGGCGGTAGCTCCGACGGCTCCGGAGACGGAGCCGGCGCCGACGGCGAACCCGCGACCGCGTCGGCGGACTGCTCCGACCTGTCGAGCCTCTCGGACACCCAAAAACAACGGCGCAAGCAGCAGGTGAACGCCCTGAACTACGTGGAGGAGTCCCCCGAACCGAACAAGAACTGCGCGAACTGCCAGCTCTACCAGCAGGAGAAGTACGGCTCGGGCTATGGCGGATGCCAGCTCTTCCCCGGCCCCGTCGCGGGAGAGGGGTACTGCAGCTCCTGGGCCAAACAGAGCTAGGCCCGACGCCCTCTCGGTTGTCATTGCGGCGGGACGGTCCTTCTCCGCAGTCATTATGGGCTGTGGAAAGGGTCTACTGCTCTCCTGAACCGTCCACGGCACGGTCCTGCAGAATGACATTGCGGGGCTGGCGCACGGCTCGGCACGACCGAACCACGGGGCTCGTACGAATTGAGCACACTCAAGAGTCACACACTGCATGCCCCATCGATGAGTGACGCCCCCCATCTCCTGCTTGTCGAGGATGAGCCCGACGTGGCCTCGTTCGTGCAGCAGGGACTCGACGAAGAGGGGTACGAGGTCAGCTGGGTCGAGGCCGGCCGGCGTGGGCTCGACTACGCCCGGCAGGGCAGCATCGACCTCGTCCTGTTGGACATCCGTCTCCCCGACCTGTCCGGGCTGGAGGTGTGTGAGCGCCTGCGCCTGCACCGCCCCGAACTGCCGATCTTGATGCTCACTGCCCTCGACGCCGTGGAGGACCGGGTACGGGGCCTCCGGGCCGGGGCGGACGACTACCTTCCCAAGCCGTTCGCCTTCGACGAGCTTCTGGCGCGCATTGAGGCCCTCCTGCGCCGGATGGACCGGCCCTCGGAGTCGGGCCGGGTCGAGGACGGCCCGCTTGTACTCGACCCGGCGGCTCGCACCTGCACCTTCGACGGTGAGGAGGTCGACCTTACGCCCACCGAGTTCGACCTCTTGGCCTTCCTCATGGCCCGCAAAGGCCAGGCGTTGAGCCGCGACACGATTCACCAGGAGGTCTGGGGGCACGACTTTGATCGCGGGACAAACCTGATCGACGTGTACGTGAACTACCTCCGCCAGAAGCTCGACGAGGTCGGCTGCGAGGCCCCCATCGAAACCGTGCGGGGGATCGGCTACCGGTATACCTCTTGCTCAGCAGCGGATGCCTCCGCCGACGACCGCTCCTCATCCTCTTCCCCCGATCCCGCGAGCGCCTGATGACGGCCCTCTCCTCCCAGTCCAGTGCCCCTGACGCGTCATCGGCAGACGAGCGTCCGTCCTTCCGCCGGCGCCTGCTGATGCGGATCGGCCCCGCGGTCGTGCTTGCCCTCGCCGTCCTGGCCCTCATCGCCTGGGGCGGTGCCTACCTAACCATTCACCAGAACGCGACCAACGCGCTGGCGGCGGAGGTGAACGAGATGCGCGCCGACGTGGACGGACAGGACACACTCGATCTGTCCCGGTACGCGTGGGACGAGGCCCACCACCGCCTGGCGGTCGACCGGGTCGACCCCATCTTTGTGCAGGTATTCGCGCCGGACGGTCGCCTCGTGCGCCGGTCGGCCAACATCGACTCGCTTTCCGGGGCCCTTCCAGCCCGTCGTCGGCCGGTCCATGCGGACGGGATCTGGCCCTCGCTCCACACCTTCACGCTGGGCGACCGCTCTTTCTACTATCGGACCCGGCCCCTACAGGCATCCTCCGGCGAACGACTGGGCTTCGTTCAGGTCGCCCGTCTCGTGCCAGAGCACCGATCTCTGCTGTGGGGCTTCGGCGCGGCGCTGGGCGGCCTCTGGCTCCTGCTATCGGGCGGGCTGCTGGGCCTCGTGGCGTGGGCCGCCGGGCGCGTGCTCCGCCCGCTCCGCTCCATTACCGAGGTGGCCCAGTCGGTGACCTCCGCGGCGCTGGAGGAGCGGGTCGACATCCCGCCCACGGCCGACCGCGAGACCGCCACGCTGGGCCGCGCCTTCAACGCCCTGCTCGATCGCATCGAGGAGCACGTGGCGGCCCTGCGGGGGTTTACCGCCAACGCGGCCCACGAGCTGCAGACCCCCCTCACCGCACTTCAGGGCCACGTCGAGCTGGCCCTGCGTCGCGAGCGCGACCCGGAGAGCTACCGCGAGACGCTCCGCCTCCTGGACCGCAAGCTCGGGGGGCTGGTGCGGACGCTCCGCGCCCTGCTGACGCTGACCCGCCTCGATCGGGCGGGAGACTTCGAGCGAAGCCCCGTGGACCTGTCCGCCCTCGCCGCCGACGAGGCGGACGCGGTGCAGCCCGCGGCCGACAAGAAAGGGCTCGATCTCGAGGTCGACGCCGAAGCGTCCGTCCGCGCCTCCGGTCAGCCGGCCCTACTCCGCAAGGCGGTCCGGAATCTCCTGGATAACGCCGTCAAGTACACCCGCGAGGGGGGCGTCCGCGTCGGCGTCAGAGAGACGGCAGACGGGCAGGCGCGCCTCACCTGCGTGGACACGGGGGTGGGCATGTCCGACGAGGAGTGCGCCACGGCGACGGAGCGCTTCTACCGGGGCGACGAGGCCGGCCGCATGGCCCAGGGGAGCGGGCTCGGCCTCTCGCTCATCCGTCGCACTGTGGAGGAGCACGGCGGCGAGTTGCAGTTCGACTCCGCTCCGGGGGAGGGCACTCGGGTCACCATCATTCTGCCATCCCCCTCTTCTTGCAGCCCCGCCCGCGAGCCCAAGTGCAAACAGGCCCCCAACGCCGCGTAGATCCCTACGTCCCAGCGACGAGACGTCTTCAACCGGCCCGGAAAATGCGCTTGCCCGGATGTCTTTGTGGCTCCGCTGCCCCTCGTGGAGCAGAATCCCGGTCCCTCACTAAGGGCCTCGCGGTCCACAGAAACAGCACTCGCGTAGACCCTTGCGGGACGATCCGTGCAGTCACGTTTGAGGGCCTAGTACCGCGACGTCGGAAGCGACACACCCCCACAGAGAAAACGCCCGGCACCCCCACCAGAGGGCCGGGCGTCGACGCTTCAAGGCGCCGTTGGAAGAAATGAAGTGCAGTGCGAGTCCCACCAGGAACCCGAATGCGTCTCGAAGACACGTGCGGAGGCTCAACTCTAACGTCGAACCCCTCCTTTTAATTTTTCTTCATCTCAGGACTGTTGGTCTCGGCATTTTGTTGACACTCCGGGGGCTAGGCCTCTTATGTTACAAACGTGTGATGCCTTTCACTAAAGCCTGTCCCGCCCAGATCGTTCTCCTTCGGACTCGTCTCGCTGTCTCCGTTGCCATCCCCCAATTCGGTCCAGAGCGCACGGGGGCAGGGCCGTGATTCGCGGATGCACGCCCGCCTTGCGTTCATTGTCCCGTCGGGTCCTCCCATCCACTTCTGAGGGAGGTGGACACTCCTCCTACATCTTCTAGGCCCCACACGGCGCACGCGATGCGGCACACACTGCTCGTAAACACTCTACTCGTTGGGGCCGTCATCGTGAGTACGATCGCGATGCGGTACAGCGCCGAGCGGGCCCGCATAAGTCCCGTTCTGGGCTACTTCGTCCTCGGTGTCGGGTTGCGGGCCGCCGCTCCCTATGAACTCGTGCCCCTCCTGACGGAGCAGCAGGTCTTTCCCTTCCTGGCCGATCTCGGGGTCATCGTCCTCCTGTTCCGGGTCGGATTGGAAGGCGACTTGGGGCACCTGCTCGACCAGTTGCCCGAGGCGAGCTGGATCGGGGTCGGCAACGTGCTGAGCAGCGGCGGGGTCGCCTTCGGCGCGGCGGTGTTCCTGATTGGCTGGCCCCTGCTCCCCAGCCTGTTCGTGGCAACGGCCCTGACCGCCACCAGCGTGGGGGTCAGCGTCGCGATTTGGGAGGAGGCCGGACGGCTGAACACCCCAGAGGGCTCGACGCTGGTGGACGTGGCCGAGCTCGACGACCTCACGGGCGTTCTGCTAATGGCTCTTCTGTTCGCGGCGGCTCCCCTGCTGCGCGAACCGGGCACCGGTGCACTGCTCTCCTCCCTCGGGGCGGTGTTGGGAACGATGGTCCTCAAGCTAATCCTCTTCGGGGGTACCTGCCTCCTCTTCGCCTGGTACGTAGAACGCCCCATGACGGCCTTGTTTGACCGGCTCCACGCCGGCAGGGGCACCATGCTGGTCATGCTGGGGGTCGGCATCATCGTAGCGGCCATTGCGGGACTGCTGGGATTCTCAACGGCCATCGGCGCGTTTTTCGCCGGTCTCATCTTCAGCCGGGACCCGCACACGACCGAGTACATGGACGCCTTTCGGCCTCTTCACGACCTTCTTGCGCCCTTTTTCTTTGTGGGCATCGGCCTGCACCTGACGCCCGAGGCCTTGGGGGCCGTTGGCGGCGCGACGGTCCTGCTTCTCGCCGCCGCCCTCCTCGGAAAAGTGGCGGGGGCGTACGTTCCCGCCCTGCCGTTTTTGGGCTCGTCCGGCGCCCTCGTGCTGGGCCTCAGCCTCGTGCCGCGTGCCGAGATCGCCCTGGTCATCATGCAGCGGGGCCTGGAGCTGGGGCGGTGGGCGGTTCCGCCGTCGATCTTTGCCCAGGTCGTGCTGATCTCGGCGGTGACGGTCCTGGTGACGCCCCTCGTGCTCCGCCCCCTGCTCACACCCCCGTCGATGGTCTCCGCCCCGGAGTCCTCCGGGTGAGCCTCGCTCACACCACCAGTACGCTCGACGACTGGTCTGCACCGACAGTCCCCCCGACCTCTTGTCCCCGACCTCGCGTGTCCCTCGATGCCCTCCGTGAGCGTAGGCGCACTCCTCGTCTTTGTCATCGTCCTCGTGGCGCTCATTCTATTCGTCACGGAGCCGGTGCCGATCGACGTCACGGCCCTCGGGATCATGGTCGCGCTCATGGTTCTGGGGCCCTGGACGGGCATCTCTCCGAGTGAGGGCGTATCGGGCTTCTCCAACGGGGCCACCGTCACCATCCTCGCGATGATGATCTTGAGCGAGGGCGTGCGCCGCACCGGGGCCATCCAGCGCATCCAGACGGCCGTCTCGGCGTACACCGGCGAGAATGTCCACAAGCAGCTCGGCGCAACGATTGGTCTCGTGGGGCCCCTCTCCGGGGTCATCAACAACACCGCGGCGGTCGCGATTCTTCTGCCCATGGTGAGCGACCTCGCCCACGAGAACAACACCTCGCCGTCCAAGCTGCTGTTGCCGCTCTCGTACGCCTCGATGGCCGGGGGGATGCTCACCCTCATCGGCACCTCCACGAATCTCTTGGCGAGCAGCATCTCGGGAGACCTTCTCGGCCGCCCCTTCTCGATGTTCGAGTTCACGCACCTCGGGCTCCTCGTCTTCGCCACGAGTGCCCTCTACCTGCTCACCCTGGGCTTCTGGCTGTCGCCGTCGCACGTCCGCCCGCGGAGCCAGCGGGAATCGACCGAGCAGGACGTGTTTCTCACGGAGATCATCGTGGCCGACGATGCCCCGTTCGTCGGACAGACCCTGAAAGAAGCGCTCGAGCACGTCGACGTCGAGGCGAACGTCACGCAGGTCGTCCGGGAGGGGGCCTATCGGCGGGCGCCGCCCCTCTCCATGACGATCCGGGGCGGGGATGTCTTCACGATCCGGTTGACGAAGGACGCCCTGCACGCCCTGTTCGACGTGGCGGGGATCGACCTCGTCCCCGACGAAGCGGCCGAGGCGGACTTGGAGACGCTCAGCCCCGACGAAACGCTTGTTGAGATCGTCGTTACCGCGGGCTCGGACCTGGTCGGGGAAACGATTGAGTCGGCGGGGCTGCAGGACCTGTACCGCGCCGCGGTCTTGGCCATTCGACGCGGGAGCGAAACGGCCCACGAACGGCTGGCCGACTTTCGGCTTCGTCCCGGCGATGTCCTCCTCATCGAGTCGAAGGCCGAGACGGTCGACCGGCTCGCGAACGATCCCAACATCATCGTGGCGGGGGAGCTCGACCTCCGTCGCTTTCGCACGTCGAAGATGGGGCTCGCGGTAGGCACCGTCATCGCCGTCGTGGGCCTGGCCGCTCTCGGCGTGCTGCCCATCATGGTGGCGGCCCTTGGGGGAGTCGTCGCGATGATCGCGACGGGGCATCGTCAAGCCGACCGAAGCGTACGGGGCCGTGCAGTGGGACGTGATTTTTCTGCTCGCCGGCGTCATTCCGCTCGGCAGAGCGCTGTCGGAAACCGGCGGGGCCACCCTGCTGGCTCAACTCGTCGTGTCGAGCGCCAAGGTGTTGCCCATGCCCCTCGTTCTGGGTGTGTTTTATCTTCTGGCGGCCCTCATGACCAACCTCATCAGCAACCAGGCGAGCGTGGTGCTGCTCCTTCCTGTGGCCGTGGAGACCGCCGCGCAGTTGGGCGCCAACCCGTTTGCGTTCGTGCTCGCGGTCACGTTCGCGGCCAGCACCGCGTTCATGACGCCCGTCGGCTACCAGACGAATCTCTTTGTGTACGGGCCGGGCGGGTACGAATTCAACGACTATGCCCGCGTGGGCGGCCCCCTCCAGCTTCTCCTGGCCGTCGTGACGACGATCGGCATTGTGGCCTTCTGGGGACTCTGAAGCCCTTCGTTGGCCGTTGGGGACATGCATCCAGCCGACTGGGGCTCCTCAGACTCGCTGTCGGGGCGGGATGCCTTCTCCCTCTTCCGAAGAACGGGAGGTGAAGGAGCAGTGCTCCTCGGGGGGGAGCGGGCTCGACTTCGGAAGCGGCCGTGCGGGCGGACGCGGCCAGTTCGGGCGGGCCTCCAGGAGACTGGTTTGCCAACAATGCCGTCTCGGTAGTCCGCGTTCGCTTAACATGCGTCCGCCGGCCGACGATAACCTTCTCAGATCCGCTTTTGTAACAAAGTTGTTTTCCCATGTGCTCGTTTGCTGACGGCGTCTCACAGGCCGAAGGGTCCGCGTCGACCTCGTCACCGCAGCGGTCCACCGACGGCCAGCCCTCTTCTCCCACCCGCCGCATGTTCGTTGCCTTTGGGGCGGCCATATTGACCGCCGGCGGCGGGGTAGCGGGGGCCTTCGCGGTGTCGTCGGTCTGGATCAGCGCACTCGTTCTCATCACGTGTGGACTGCTTGCGACTGGCATTGCGAGCCACGTCGCGTGGCGGGTGGGCCAGTCGATCCATCGCGTCCGTCATGCCGTAGAGGCCCATCAGGCGGGCGGTCGGGGCACGCCGCAGTCACCCCGCCCGGATGACTTTTTCGGGGACATCCCGGCCCGCCTCAGCACCGTAATCGACGAGGTGGAGCGCAGAAACGCGCACATGGAGGCCCTGGGTCAGATGATGACGCGTACGAGCACGGAGGCGGAGTTGCACGCGGCGTTTCGTACGTTCTTGGAGGAGGTGCGCGACGTGACGCGGGCCAAGTACGCGGCCCTCAGCATCTTCGACGAGGACGGCGAGATCCTGGAGTTCTTTACGCTGGGCCTCACGGACGAGCAGGAGGCGGCCATCGATCATCCCCCGGAAGGGAACGGCCTGCTCGGACACATTCCCGAGCAACAGGTGACGCTGCGGCTCGACGACATGACCACGCACAGCGAGTCGGTCGGCTTCCCGGAGGGGCACCCGCCTATGCAATCGCTACTGGCGGCGCCCATCACGTATCGGGGCCGGGCGCTCGGCAACCTCTACCTGTCGGACAAGGAGGAGGTCACGACCTTCGACGCGGCCGACGAGCGGTTCGTCGAGACGGCGGCGGAGGCGGCGGCCGTCCTCATCAACGAGCGGCAGTCGCGGCTGCGCAACGAGCGCACCCGACAGACCCTCCGCCGCGAAACGAGGGCCCTCGCCGACGTGCTCGGGCAACTGGCCGAGGGCGACCTGTCGGTCGACGTTCCGCAGGACAGCGACGACGAGGACCTGGCCCGGGTGTGGGCCCGACTGGACGAGACGGCGAGCAGCCTCCAGACCCTCATCGGACGCATTACTGGGGCGACCCAGGAGCTCTCGGCCACGTCCGCCCAACTGTCTAGCACGGCAGACGACATGTCGGCCGGGGCCGAAGAGCAGTCGACCCAGCTCGAGGACGTCGCCGCGGCGATGGAGGAAATGTCCCGGACCATCGGCGAGAACGCCGAGACAGTCGACCGCACGTCCAAGCGCGCCGAGGCGGCCCGGGCGGCGGCCCAGGAGAACGGCGACATTATTTACCGGGCCATCGAGAAGATGGAGCAGGTCGGCGAGGTCGTTGAGGGCTCCGCCGAGACGATCAACCAGCTGGGCGCGTCCAGCGAGGAGATTGGGGAGATCGTGGCGACGATCGACGACATTGCGGACCAGACGAACCTGCTCGCCCTCAACGCCGCCATCGAGGCCGCCCGGGCCGGGGAGCACGGAGACGGCTTCGCCGTGGTGGCCCAGGAGGTCCAGAGCCTCGCGGAGCGGACGGCCGAGGCCACCGAGCGCATCGAGCAGATGATCACGTCCGTCCAGCGGGAGACCGAGCAGGCCGTGGCCGCGATGGACGACGGCACTGAAGAGGCCCGGCAGGGCATCGAGCTGGCCAACGAGGCCGGCGCTGCGCTCGACGAGATGATCGAGGACATTCAGGCGGTGGCCGGCGACATCGACAACATTGCCGCCGCCACGGAGCAGCAGTCCGCCACGAGCGAGCGGGTCTCCCAGAACATCAACGAGATCTCGACGGTGACCTCGCAGACCGCCCGGGACGTGACGGAGGTCGCCCAGTCCGCCACCGACCTCAGCGACCTGGCCGGGCGGCTCGTCGACACGACCGATCAGTTCACTCTGGCGGCCCCGGACGCGAAGACCTCTTCGGGCTCCCCGTCCGCGGGCGACGGGGCCCAGCCCGTCCCGGCGACGTAGGATGATCCTCTGAATCAAGTCCGCACCGCAGGGCCGTCCCCAACAAAAACGCCGCCGCCCGACCCGAGTCGGACGGCGGCGTGGGGCTTCCGGAGGGCAACATCCACATGCGATTTAGGCGTCGACGGCCGCGGCCCCGTCTCCGCCGGTCTCGGCGACGTCGGCGGCCGACTCGGCCCCCGTCGGCGTCACGGCCTCAAACGTGAGGCCCTCTGCGTCCTCGTCCAGCTCGATGCGGACGTGGTCGCCGTCCGCAATCGTGCCATCGAGCAGCGCCTGCGAGAGGCCGTTCGACACGTGCCGCTTCATCACGCGCTTCAGCGGGCGGGCGCCGAAGGCCGGGTCGTAGCCCCGGTCGGCGAGCCAGTCCTTCGCGTCGTCGCCGAGCGCGAGCGCCAGGTCGTGGTTCTTCGCGGCCAGGCGCTGGACACGCTGGAACTGGATCTCGACGATCTCGCGAATGTGCTCGCGGCTGAGCGAGCGGAACATCACGATGTCGTCGATCCGGTTCAGGAATTCCGGCTTCACCTGGCGACGTAGCATCTTGAGGACCTCCTCCTCGAGCGTCTGATGCTCGCGCTCCGAGAGGTACCCGCCCTCAACCTCATCCATCCGCTCCGAGATCACGTCGGAGCCCATGTTCGAGGTCATGATGATGATCGTGTTCGTGAAGTCCACCGTGCGGCCCTGGTTGTCGGTGAGGCGCCCGTCGTCGAGCACCTGCAGGAGCACATTGAAGATCTCGGGGTGTGCCTTCTCGATCTCGTCGAGCAGCACCACGGAGTAGGGCTTGCGCCGGACCGCCTCGGTGAGCTGCCCGCCCTCCTCGTAGCCGACGTAGCCGGGCGCCGCGCCGATGAGACGGCTGGCCGTGTGGCGCTCCTGATACTCGCTCATGTCGATGCGCACCATCGCGTTCTCGTCGTCAAAGAGGAACGTGGCGAGGGTTTTCGCCAGCTCCGTCTTGCCGACGCCAGTGGTTCCCAGGAAGATGAACGAGCCGATCGGCTGGTCGCCCTCCTGCATGCCCGTGCGCCCCCGGCGAACGGCGTTCGAGACCACCTCGATGGCCTCGTCCTGGCCCACCACGCGCTCCGACAGCTCCTCTTCCATGCGGAGGAGCTTCGCGCGCTCGCTCTCCAGCATCTTCGACACCGGAATGCCGGTCCAGTTGGAGACAATCTCGGCGATGTCCTCGCCGTCGACCTCTTCCTTCAGCAGCGCCCCGTCTTCCTGGATCTCTTCGAGCTTCGCGTTGGCCTCTTCGGCCTCCTCCTTCAGGTCCGGGATGTCGCCGTACTGGATTTCGGCGACCTCGTCGTACTTGCCCTCCCGCTCCAGGTTTTCAGCCTTCACGCGGAGCGCGTCGATGCGCTCCTTCGCCGAGCGGACCGTCTGGATGAGGTCCTTCTCCTCTTTCCAGCGGGCCTTGAGTTCGTCACGCTCATCCTCGAGGTCGGCAATCTTCCGGTCGATCTCGTCGAGCTTCTCGGCCTGGTCGCCCTCGTCGCGCTTCACGGCCTCGCGCTCAATTTCGAGCTGCCGGATCTCCCGCTCCAGCTGGTCGAGGTCGGCGGGCATCGAGTCAATCTCCATGCGCAGCCGGGCGGCCGACTCGTCGATCAGATCGATCGCCTTGTCCGGCAGCTGCCGGTCGGTGATGTAGCGCTCGCTGAGGTCGGCGGCGTTGATGAGCGCGCCGTCGTTGATGCGCACGCCATGGTGCACCTCGTAGCGCTCCTTGAGGCCGCGCAGGATTGAGACCGTGTCCTCCACGCTCGGTTCGTCCACGAGCACCTTCTGGAAGCGGCGCTCCAGGGCCCGGTCGTCCTCGATGTGCTTGCGGAATTCGTCGAGCGTGGTCGCGCCGATGGCGCGTAGCTCACCGCGGGCGAGGGCCGGCTTCAGAATGTTGGCTGCGTCCATCGCCCCCTCGGACGCCCCGGCCCCGACGAGCGTATGCAGCTCATCGATGAAGAGGACAACTTCGCCGTCGGACTCGGACACTTCGTTGACGACGGCCTTGAGCCGGTCCTCAAACTCGCCCCGGTACTTGGAGCCGGCCAGGAGCGCGCCCATGTCGAGCGCCACGATGCGCTTCGACTGCATCGACTCGGGCACGTCCCCCTGCACAATACGCGTGGCGATGCCCTCCGCGATGGCCGTCTTCCCGACGCCCGCCTCGCCCACGAGCACCGGGTTGTTCTTCGTGCGGCGGCTCAGGATCTGGAGCACGCGGCGGATCTCCTGCTCACGCCCGATCACCGGGTCGATGTTGCCCTCGCGGGCCATCTCGTTCAGGTCTTTTGCAAACCGGTCGAGGGCCTCGTATCGACTCTCGGCGTGCGGATCGTCGGCCCCCTGTCCACCACGCACGTCCTCCAGCGCCTCCATGACGTGCTCTTTCGAGCCGCCCTGGTCGCGGAGGGCCTGGCCGACCTCGTTCTGCCCCTCCACGAGACCGATGAGCAGGTGCTCGGTCGAGACGTACTCGTCGTCCATTACGTCTGCCTCGGCGCGAGCACGGTCAAAGACCTTCTTCAGCTCCTCCCCAACATACTGGTCGCCAGCGCTTGCGCCCGTCACCGTGGGCAGCGACTCCAGGGCCGCCTCGACCTCCGTGCGGAGGCGATCGATATTCACCCCCACGCGCCGTAGGATCGATACGGCCACGCCATCGGGGGCGCTCAGAAAAGCCTCCAGCAGGTGCGGCGGCTCGATACCCTGGTGATTCTTGGAGGCCGCAAACTCCATCGCCTTCTGGACAGCCTCCTGGGCCTTGACGGTAAATTTCTGCAGGTTCATAAGTTGGAATCGGGGTTGGTCAAACGGCAATGGGAGTGCGGCGCAGCCCGTGTCCTCGGCGCACGTCTCCGAACGGGCCTCCACGCTACGCATCCACTGCAATAGACGAAAAGTGTACCAGACGGTAACGATCTGACAGGATGACAGGAAACACGCAGGGACAAGAGGGCCGAAGCGAAAAGACACCCGCATTGTCACACGGGTCTTTGGACTCCTCGTGAGACTGTGTGGGCAAACCGCGTGGAGACTGCCAGCACAAAAGTCGTTCTCAGAACTGAATTGTAGCCCCGAGTCCAGGGTAGGTCCCCTCGGCCGTCGTCAGCGCAGTCGGGGCCACAGACCACGTCCTGCCTGAGCGATCAGCCGCGCCCCTCAAGGAGACCTGCTCGTTTGTGCCGCGAAAGGCCTCGACGAGGGCCCACCCACCAAGCACGACCGACGTAGCTCCGGCGAGGGAGGAGACCGTTGGGTACTCTGCACCGTCCCGCAGTCCAATCGTGAGGCTTGTGGCCCCACTGGCGACTCCCATGGCGCCGCCGACGATGCTGTGGGTGTCCCGTTCGAGCAAGACGCCATTTACGAGAGAGGCGCCGACACTCACGCTCAGAGCAGTCACTTCCAGGGCAGGGGCCTCTTCGTTATCTGAGGGAGGCGGATCCGAAAGACGCCCCCCATCATACGTGGGTTGGATCATCGCCAGTTCGCGGCGGGTGAACCCGTTGCGTTTCGCCCACCGATCAATGGCGGGCAGGTCCATGTCCTGCACGTCGGCCAAGTGGTACTGCGCGTCGATTCGTTCAGCGAGATCGCGCCCGGCCGATGCGGTGATCAGGTGCCCCACCGCGCATAGACGGCCCTCTGCGTCGATGAATACGGGCGATCGGCCCGGTACCTCGGTGTTTTGAGGAAACCGGCCCTGTGTCCAGTACTCGTGGAGACGGTCGAGCAGCTCAGCGCGGCGAGCCCGCTGGGCGGTAGACAGCGCAGGCCGGGGCCGCGCACGGAGCATCCGCTCCACGTAGGCAAGGTGCGTTTGCAGACGCAGGCGCTCCGGCGTATGAGGGTCTGGGGCGACTCCGAAGGTCGCCCGGAAGCTCTCGTTTCCGAGGAGGGCATTGGCCGGGCGGACCTCATCCGTCGGGGCGGTTGCAGGCGGTACGTCCTCGTGGAAAATACTGTCCCCAACGGTCAGAACAAGTAGGAAGGCCGTGGCGATGAAGGCAGCGGTGCGCATGGGAGGTCTGGCCGACAATGTTGGAGGTCAATTCTATTCTACATGCACGTAGCGGGACACGAATGACTAGGTGGACATCAGGGCAGTCGCGCGTCCCCGCACGGTTTTGCGAAGGGCCGTTCTTTTCCCGGATCTACCAGCGTGCGGAGCGTTCTGCCATTCCGCAATTCCCTCTGCCTGCCGCCCCCCAATTTGTGCCGCACTGCGTCATAGCCCGGAACCAATGACGCGCTGCGTTATTGGTATATTTGTAGTATCTCACACATTGCAATCGCGTTTTCCTCGCAGGCCCATCCATCAACGACTCAACGGACTGTCATGACGGCCACGAACGACGAGACGCCCACGGACGACCGGAAAGGCTTTTCCTTAAAGACCCTGCCCGACGAGGTATCGGGACGGGCGCGCGAGGTCTGGCTCGCCGGCCTCGGGGCGCTGGAGCGGCTCGAACAGGAAGGCGACAAGGTGTTCGAGACGCTCGTGGAGCGCGGCCGGAACTACGAGGACGCGCGCCGCGACCAGATCGAGAAGGCCACCGAGACCGTCGTCGAGCAGCAGGAGACCCTTACCGAGGACGTGTCCCAGCGGCTCGACGACGCCACGCAATCGGTGGAGCAAGCCGTCTCGGACACCCTCAGCGGCACGCTCGGCCAGCTCGGGCTGGCCAGCCGCAGCGAGGTGCGCAACCTCTCCCGGCGCGTGGGGGAACTGTCGAAAAAGCTAGACGCCCTCTCGGAGATGCTGAATGCCCAGCAGACGGCCGTCGAGGCCCGCGTCTTCCACGTCGCGCCCAGCGACGAGGGGTGGAGCATCACGGTGGAGGGCGAGGACGCCCCCGTCGGCGCCCACGACACGAAGAAGGAGGCCGTGAGCACGGCCCGCGCCACGGCCAAGGAGCAGGCCCCCAGCCAGCTCGTCGTCCACAAGCAGGACCGCTCGGTCCAGGAAAGCTTCTCGTACGACGCGGACGACGCGTAGCCCTTGGCCTGCCGATCCCCCATGGCACAGGAGCGGCCGTCCTGCCCGGGACGGCCGCTCTTTTCGTGGGTGCCTCCACTCCTACGTCGCTCCCTTCGATCCGTCTCAACCTCAACTCATGCACGCCGGAGCCCTCCACGAGAAGCTGGAGCAGTTCGATGAACAGTGGGCCCCCCGCATCATCGCGGCGGTGAACGACCAGCACGTCAAGCTCGCCAAGCTGGAGGGGCCGTTCGACTGGCACCACCACGACGGCGCGGACGAGTTCTTTCTCGTCCTCCGCGGACGGCTCGTCATCGAGTTTCGGGACGCGGACGACCGGCGGCTCGGCCAGGGCGACTTCTGCGTCGTCCCGAGCGGCACCGAGCACCGCCCGGTGGCGCCCGACGGGGAGGTGCACGTTCTCCTCGTGGAGCCCGCCGCGACCCGCAACACCGGGAATCTCGACACCGACCGCACGGTTGAGGACCCCGAGTGGATTTGAGCCGCCGGCCCGGACTGGGGCGGACTGTTGAAGGACGGGATTCACCAGCCGCACGCCGCCTTTCCGAATCGACGGCGACGCGTTTTTCTTTTCCAGAGCCCCCCTCGCCATGATCCACCAGGATGTGCTGATGCGGCAGATCCGCCAGTTCACGAAAGCCATCGCCACGCTGCTGGGCGAGTCCTCACGCGAACAGCCCGACGACCTGTTGCAGGAGATTGACGACGCCTGCCGCACCCACCTCGACGGGCAGGCCGAGGATCTCCGGACGCTCCCGCCCGACGCCCTGCTGGAGCTGTGCCACGACAACGACCAGTTTGTGCCGGACGTGGCCCAGACACTCGCGCGGGCCCTCCACCGGATGGGCGAGACGTACGAGTACCGGGACGATGCCGAGAGTGCCGGGGGGTGCTTCGCCCGGTCCCTCCTCCTCTACCGCCACCTGCTCCACGACCCCGACGCCCCGGTCTCGTGGCAGGCCGGCACGACCGTCGCCGCGCTGTCGAAGCGAGTGGACGCGTTGCCCGTGGACGACGCCACCCAGGAGGCGTTGGACGCGCTGCGGAATGGGACCAGCTAGTGCGGGATCAGCTAGTCAAGCATCCCGCCGTCGACTCCGCTCGGCTCTCGGAACTGATACGAGGCAAGTCGGCGGTAGAGCCCCCCCTCCTGCATCAGCTCGGCGTGGGTGCCCCGCTGCACGATGCGGCCATCGTCGAGTACGAAGAGGCGGTCGGCGGTCTGGACGGTAGAGAACCGGTGCGCAATAATGAAGGTCGTGCGTCCCTCCATGAGCCGCTCCAGGGCCTCCTGCACGAGGGCTTCCGACGCGGAGTCGAGGGACGAGGTGGCCTCGTCGAGCAGCAGCAGGCGCGCGTCGCGCAGCAGGGCCCGGGCGATAGCGACGCGCTGGCGCTGCCCGCCGCTCAGCTTGACCCCCCGCTCGCCCACCTCGGAGTCGTAGCCATCGGGCAGGTCCACAATGAAGTCGTGCGCGTTGGCGGCGCGGGCCGCCTCGGCCACCGCCTCGTCGGACGCATCGAGCCGCCCGTACCGGATGTTCTCCTCGATCGTGGCGTTGAACAGGTGCACCTCCTGCGACACAGACGCGATCTGCGCACGCAGGGACTGCCGGGAGACGTGGCCCAGGTCGTGATCGTCGACGAGGACACGCCCCTGTTGGGGGGCGTAGAAGCGAGGAATGAGGCTCATGAGCGTCGACTTCCCCGCCCCGCTCGGCCCCACGAGGGCAACCGTCTCGCCCGCCGCTACGTCGAGCGAGATGTCCTTGAGTACGGGCAGGCCCTCATCGTAGGCGAAGGTGACATCGTCGAGGCGCACCCGACCCTCGATCGGGGGCAGGTCGACGGCGTCCGGGGCGTCGCGGAGGTGAGGATCGGTGTCGAGCAGGTCGAACAGGCGCTCCGTGGCCCCGGCGGCGCTGTTGAAGGTGGAGTAGAGCTGAGACATGCTGCTCACGCTCCGCGCGATGTTGAAGGCGTAGAACACGAACGCCACGAGGTCCCCCTCCGTGAGCCGCCCGGCCAGCACCTCGATGCCGCCGTACCAGAAAATCGCCACGAGGGCGGCGAAGAAGAGCAGCCCCACCGTCGACTCGAACAGGGCTGAGACGACCACCCGGTAGCGCGCCGTGCCAAAGAGATCTTCCACCGCCTCGTTGTAGCGGTTTACCTCGTAGTCGGATCGCGCAAACGCCTTTACGACGCGGATGGACGCGAGGGCCTCCTCCGCCACCGCGGTCGTGTCGGCCAGCCGGTCCTGGATGTCGCGGGCGAGCGCCCGAATCTTGCGCCCGAAGTAGATCGCAAACCCGGTGACGGCCGGCACGATGAGGAAGATGATGAGGCTGAGGCGCCAGTTGAGTACCACCATGAGCGCCACCGAGCCCACCAGCGAGAGCGACTGGGTCAAGAAATTGGGGAGGGCGTCCTTTACCGCGCTCCGCACCGACCCCACGTCGTTGGTGAGGCGCGAGGTGAGATCGCCCGTGCGGTGATCGGTGAAGAACCGCAGGCTCTGCCGGTGGAGGTGCCGGTAGACCTTCTTTCGCAGGTCCGCTACCACGCGCTCGCCGGTCCAGCCCAGCAGGTACTTGCCCCCAAAGGCCGCCGCGGACCGGGCCAGAAAGAGCACGATAAGCGCCACGGTCAGCCAGTCGAGCAGGGCCCGGTTTTCCTGCTGAAACACCGCGTCCACCAGCTCGCGCAGCCCCAGTGGCACGACGAGTGCCACCGCCGCCCCCACCACGGTGAGCACCACGGCCCCTACGAGGCGGACGCGGTAGGGCCACCCAAGCTGAAGGATGCGCCGGAGGGACGTCCACAGCCGCTCGGGACGGAGCGACGACTCTTCGGACGTGGAATCGGGCTCCGGCATCGGCGACGCAGGTGGATGATGGACAGGGTGTACGAACTTGACCTCAGTGAATCAACCCCTTCTGCGACGGCAGGGATTCGCAGGGGGCGTTCCCCTTTGGGAAAAAAACGCCAAACCAGGGGCCCATGCACAGGACAGAGTCGGGACCACCGCGCCGGCCCGCCCCCTGTAGATCCTCTCTCGACCGCGGAATCGGACGCAACAACCGCAGGGCATGCGTGTGAAAGGGGCAGAGTCATTTTCTTCGCCCACCGCCGTCCTCCCATGCGCTCCTCTACACTGTCCCTCTTGCTTCTCCTCTCGGTCGGGGTCCTCGGCGCCTGTGGAACCACCGGCGGCGCCCTGTTCGACGACGGACGTGGGTCGTACGTTCAGGAAAACGCGCTGTCGGGCAAAGACAGCGTGCACGTGGTGGAGGGTCGCATCTACCGCGGAATGCCGATCGACCACGCACTGGCGGCCCTGGGGCCGCCCGCTAGCCAGGACACGACGACGGCAGACGGCGAGACGCGCATCGAGTACACGTACCGGTCGCGCCCTAATGCCTTCGACCCCGGCAACGTCCCCCGGGCGTACATCTACGCGGTGGACCAGACGGTGACCGACTGGACAAACCTGAACCGGATCCCCCGCTTCGACGCGTACTACGAGGGCGGGATGTGACCGGGCATTCCGAAAAATACCCAGGCGACGGAGGACCTCCCCAAGCGAGGCCTTCACGGAGCCCTTGATCGCCCCCGAACATACAGGGAGCCCTCCGTTCATCGACCGTTCGTCCCGCGAGTCTACAGGAACCGGAGCACACTGACGCCGAGACTGAGTCCCCGCGCGTCGAGGCGCTTGGTCACGTCGAGGCGGAGGGTGTCGTAGAGCAGGCCGTTGACCGAGAGCCCAATCTCGTGGTGGACCCCGTCTGCGGTGCGGAGCCGCTGCCCCGCGTCGTCCCCGATCCAGGTGCGCCCATGGCCCCCATGGAGAATGAGGTCGACGTCCTGCTCGACCGGCGCCTGCCACCCGAGGAGCTCGAAGAGTACCGTGCGGAAATTGTGCTCCCAGAACAGGGCCGCGTGGTGCTCCCCCTGGTACGGGCGGTCGTCGAGCGTGCGGAGCGCCCCGAACGGCGTGTAGGGCTGCGGGCTCGCCTCGATCACGCCGAAGCGCTGTAGGGGAGGATCGCCGAATGAGGCCCCAACGTCGACCCGAAGATCCAGCGTGTTGGGGCGGAAGCGACGCTGGAAGAAGGTCGCGAGTCGGGCGTCGGCCACCGCCGCCACCCGCGTGAAGTCGAAATCACTCGCCGCCACGTCCGGATCACTGTGCTCGACGGTGGCCTTCACGCGATTGATGGGCGTTACGCCCAGCAGCCCGCCGTCGCCCAGCGTGGCGGTGAGCGCCACCGACCGCAGCCGACCGGCGTTCACCGGCGGGTTGACGGGCTGCGCCGCGGAACGGCTAAGGACATTATAGTCCGTGCTCTTCGCAACGGAGAAATGACGCTCGTTACGGAGCTGGAGGGCGAGGCCCAGATCGGGATTGGAAAAGGCGTGCCGGACGGACACGCGGAGGCGCTCATTGCCGAAGTAGTCGAAGTAGTCCGGCGCCCCCGCAAGCGTCCAGAGGCTGTTTGAGAGGCGCGCCCAGATCGGAACCATGCGCGAGCGGGCCCGGTAGCGCGGCTCGATGCCGTAGTGGTACCCGGCGGACAGGTCCGTGTCGTCCCCCAGTGGCAGGGTGGCCTCGCCCCCGTACGACCACTGGGCGGACCCCGAGGGGCCGGTGTTGTAGCCGCCCCGCCCCGTGACGGCGAGCGGCCCAACGCCGAAGTCGAGCCGCACGCCAAAGTGCCCCCCTTCCACGCGGTTAAAGCGAAGAATCGGAAGCCCACCTTCAAAGTCGACGATTGAGTCGGCGCCCGCGCCCTCCCCGTCGCCGGAGTCGTCATCCGCCCCCGTCTCGTCGTCCTCGTCTGCGTCGTCACCGATGCTTAGCCCGTCCTCGCCGCCGACGCCGAGGTCGCGGAGCCACCCCAGGAGCCCGCCGGGATCGAACGCGTCCTCGACCGTGTCGGTGCTGTCGATGCGCGTGTAGGCGGACCGCTCGGCCCGCGAGTACGGCACGAACGGCCCGCCGTCGCGGAGCGTATCGGCCTTGAGGCTGGAGGAGGACTGGACCGCCACCGTACTGTCAAGTCGCGCAACGGAAGTCGCCTCGTCGGTTGTGTATAGCGAATCGGGGACCGGCCCATTGATCTGGTACCCACTCAGGCGGCTGACCTGCTGGATCTGGATGTCCGAAAACGAAACCAGCGCCGATAATTGCACATCGAGGGTGCGCCGCGCCCGGAAGTCCACCGGAAGCCAATAGGGACCGCCGAAGCTCGAGAACTGCTGCTCGAACGCGAGGTCAACCCCCTTGAAGAGTCGGGACGTGCTCAGCGAGGCCGTGGGGCGGAGCCGCGCCTCCAGCAGGGCGTAGGTGCTGTCCAGCACGGTGACGGTGCCGCGAAACGTGGAGGAGAGGCGACTCTCCGGCTCCACCCGGATGCGAAAGGCCCGGCGCCCATCGATGGCACGCAGGGTGTCGAGCGTAAAGTCGTAGTAGTCGAGCGCGTCAGGATGGGTGACGCCGACCATCCGGTTGCCGAAGACCTCGACGTTGTCGCGGTACAGGTTGAGGACCGTCGCGGCGGCCGGGAGAGCGCCATCGGCAAGATTTTGGAGGTTGGCCGTGCCGCGCTGCGAGCGCACCACCTCGCGGGTCCCGCGCTCCGCGTCCCAGAACGCGGTGGTCTGACTCTCCGTGATGGCCGCAATCGTGGTGTCGCTGGCCAGCGTGAACCGGTTGTACGCCTCCACGGAGTAGCTCTTGAGCTCCGGCCACCACTCCTGCTTGTTCTCAATCACGCGCCGCATGATGGTCTCGCCGGGATTCCCAGAGCCGGTCACCCGCACCTCCTCCATCTGTACGGTCGAGGGCATCAGGCGGAATGTCTGGCGGGACTCCGTCTCGGCCGTAATGCGGCGCCGGACGGACTCGTAGCCGACGTAGCGCACGACGACGGTGGCCGGCAGGCTGTCGAGCGCCAGGGTATACTGCCCGTCCGCGTTCGTGACGGTCCCCTGGTACGTATCCGCGACGCGGAGATTGGCCTGCGGGAGGGGCCGCTCCGTGTCGGCATCCACCACGCGTCCCTGCAAGGTGGTGGCGGTCGTGTCCTGCGCGTGAGCGGCCGCAGGGCCGATCGTCAACAGGAGGATGGGAAGTAGAACGAGACGAAAGAGACGCGACGTGCTACGCACGGCCATGCTGGATTTGAAGGATCATCCGTGAAAGCTCCAGACGCGGGGTGAGCGGACCGCGTCGTCTATCCAATCGAGACGTCCGCGCCCGCCAGCGCCGGGTCGTCGACCGATTCAATCCGCTCTAGTTTCCCGTCGCGGAGGTGGATGACACGACGGGCGTGGTGGGCGATGGGCTCCTCGTGGGTCACGAGCAGGATCGTATTCCCCTGCCGATGGAGGCCCTCCAGAAGCTGCATGATTTCGTCGCCGGTCTCCGTGTCGAGGTTGCCCGTCGGCTCGTCGGCCAGCAGGAGCGAGGGGCGGTTCACGAGGGCGCGGGCGGTGGCCACCCGCTGGCGCTGTCCCCCGGAGAGCTCGTTGGGCCGGTGGTCGAGCCGGTCGCCGAGCCCCACACTGCGGAGCGCTTCGGCCGCCCGCTCGCGCCGGTCGCGCTTCGACATGCCGGCGTAGATGAGCGGCAGTTCGGCGTTGCGCAGGCAGTTGACCCGGGGGAGCAGGTTGAACGTCTGGAAGACGAATCCGATCTCGTGGTTGCGGATCTCTGCGAGCTCGTCGTCGGAGAACGTGCTCACGTCTTCGCCCCGCAGGTGATAGGTGCCGCTCGTGGGCGTATCGAGGCATCCGAGCATGTTCATGAACGTCGACTTGCCCGAGCCGGAGGGCCCCATGACGGCCACGTAGTCGCCCTCTTCGATCGAGAGCGTGACCCCATCGAGCGCCCACACTTCCTGGTTCCCCATCATGTATCGCTTCTTCAGCTCGTTCACTTCGATGAGGGCCTGGTCCGACGCATTAGTCGGGGCCCCATTGGTGGCGAGTGCTTCCATGGCGGTTGCTAGTTTGATGTGAGCAAAACGGGGTGCGCGGACGTCGTCCGTCCAGCCTTGGTCTTCCTCGAATGCGGGGTGGGAAACGCGGCGAGGGGTTGCATCGCCCCTCCCGCTCTCCCCTACTCCCCTACTGGGTCATGGCGATAGCTTCGCCCGACGGGCCGTCTTCTTCACCGGTTCGGATCTTCATTCCGGGCTCCAGCCTGCGGCTGACGGCGCTGTACGGCCCGGTGATGACCGTCTCGCCCCCCTCCAGGCCGGCCTTGATTTCCATGTACGTATCGTCGGCGATGCCGGTGTTTACCTCGACCATGCGGGCCGAGTCGCCCTCCGCCACGAACACGACGCGGCGCAGGTCCTCCGTCTCATCGCCCTCTGTGGCCGCGTCGGACGAGGCGCCGGAACGGGTCTCGGCGAAGTCACGCACGGTCACGGCCTGAATGGGCACGGCCACCGCGTCCTCCGCGGTCTCGGTGTAGATGTCGACCGCCCCGCTCATGCCGGGACGAATCACCGGCGAGCGCCCGTCCGACGGGACCTCGGGGCGCGCGATGGCGCCCTCATCGCCGGTCGTGAGCCCGGTGTTGGGGTTGTCGAGCACGCGGATCGTGACGGGAAAGTTGGTGACTTCATTCTGGCTTCCCTCGTTCTGAATGCGGGCCGAGTTGGCGATCTCCGTGACGGCCCCCTGGAAGGAGCGGTCGGGGTGCGCGTCGAACTCGATGGTGGCGGAGTCCCGGGACGCGACATTTACCACGTCGCCCTCGTTGACGTCCACCTCCAGCTCCATCTGCCCGAGCCGCGACACCCGCATCATCTCGGTTCCGGCGCGCTGCTGGGTCCCCACTACGCGCTCCCCCTCCTCGACCTCGAGACGCGTGAGCGTGCCCGTCATGGGGGCGTAGATGCGGGTCTTCTGGAGCTGCTCGCGGGCATCTTGAAGGTCGGCCTGCGCACTCTCCACCCGGAAGCGCGCCGCCTCCAGCTGCGCCACGGCCTGATCGTACGTGGACTTGGCGTCTTCAAAGTCACTCGCCGAGACGACCTCCTTCTCGTACAGCTTCTTCTGCCGGTCGTAGGTGCGGCGGGCCTGCACCGAGTCGGCCCGGCGCTGGGCAAGGGTCGCCTTCGCCTCCGAGACGCCCGCCTCGGCCCGCTCCACGGCGGCCCGGTAGTCGTCGGCCTTGAGGCGGGCGAGCAGGTCGCCCTGCTGCACCGCATCGCCCTCCTTTACGGGGAGCTCCACGATCTCTCCCGACACGTCGGGGCTGATCTCAACCTCCACCTCGGGCTGGGCACGGCCAAAAGCCGTCACCACCTCGGTGATGGTGCGTCGGTCGGCCCGCTCCGACTCGACTTGCAGGCCGCGGTCGCCGCCGCCAAACCATCCCAGTTGCCACCCGAGGCCCCCGGCAGCGAAGAGAACGAGCAGCAGGCCGCCGCCCGCGTACAACATGCGATTCGAGGTACTTTTTGAGGAGGCCATGGCTGAAAAGGTCTGTGTTCTGTAGAGAGGCACGAAAAGGACGATGGGGGCTCTACCGACTGGCCGGCGCACCCAAGAGGGGCGCAGACGGGGAGAGCCGTCCTACGTTGTAGTCGATCCGCTTCTGCTGGAAGAAGAGTTCATATCGGGCCCGCACCTGCTGGCTGGCCGCGTCGACGTAGTCGCGAATGGCGTTCTGCAGCTCCACGATGTCCGCGGACCCGAGCTGGTAGCGCTCCTGGGCGGCCGTGCGGGCCCGCTCGGCGGCCCGGAGCCGCTTGTTGGCGGCCTCCAGTTGCTGCACGGCGTTCTGGTAGTCGAGGTACGACTGCCGGACCTGCAGGGCAATCTCCTGGCGCTGGTCCTGAAGGGCGTACTCGGCGTCCTGAGCCTGCACGCGGGCCTGCTCCACCTGACTGTTGCGCCGGAGGCGGTCGAAGATGGGAATGCTGATGGCCAGCGAGATGCCACCGCCCCGGTTCACGTCGAGCTGGTTAGTAAAGTCGTCGCTCACGTCTCCCCCCACGCCCCTGCTCGACCAGTCCGTTCCGTAGCTGCCGCTCAGCGACAAGCTGGGGTAGTAGGCGGACCGCGCGGACCGAATGCCTTGCTCGGCGGCTCGCTGCTCGGCCTCCGCCACGCGCAGGTCCAGACGCTCCTGAAATGCCTCGTCGATCAGGGAGGACAGCTCGTACCGGCTGGTGTCCAGGGTGCCTCCCTCCAGGCTTGGCACCTGGAAGTCGTAGGCCTCTCGGGGGTTGAGCTGGAGGGTCTGGATGATCTGCGTCTGGCTGATCTCCCGCTCCCGCTTCCCCTGCAGGAGCTGCTGCTCGGCGTCGGCCAGGTCGGCCTCGGCCGTGTAGAGGTCCGAGGTGGGCCGCGAGCCGGCCTCCACAAACTCCTCGATCTGGCGCAGCCGCTTGCGCTGCGCCTCAACCTGCTCCCGCCGCACCCGCACAATCTCTCGGCTCTCGACGAGGGCGATGAACTGGTCCATCACATCGAACACCACCTCTCGCCGCGTCCGCTTCAGGTTGGTCTGGTTCGCCCCGGCCTGCTCGCGGGCCTCCCGGAGGGAAGAGATGTTCTCAAACCCGTTGAAGAGCGTGACGCTCGACCGGCCGCTCAGGTTGAAGAAGTCCGTCGACTGCGTCGTGAAATCGCCCGTCACCTGACTGAAGTTGCGCCCGACGCGCCGAGAGATGTCCGAGTCGATGCTCAGGTCAGGTGCAAAGTCCATCCACTCCGATTGCACCTGGATGTTCGACTGCCGGGCCTGCGCCTGCGCCCGCTTGATGTTGGTGTTCTGGTCGAGGGCGGTGCGCACGGCCTCGTCGAACGTCACCTGCGTGGTGTCCTGCGGCTGCTGCATCTGCGCGGTCGCCGGGGCGACCCCGACCGTGAGGAGGACGGCGAGAAGGCTCAGCCCAGCCGAGACGGGACGGAAGAAGGGAAATCGTTGCATGAGGAGTGTCGAGAATGATGGGAGAACACGAATGGTCGGCGCCGGCCGCTACTCGTACCGGAGGGACTCGATGGGATCGAGGCGGGCGGCCTTGTAGGCCGGATAGCCGCCGAAGACGATGGCCAGCAGGGTGACGCCCCCCACGGCAATGGCCGCCCACATCCACGGGAAGGAGGGACTGATGTCCCAGTAGAGAGCCGCCAGGTTCCCGCCCATCCCCCCGAGTACGATGCCGATCAGGCCCCCAATCTGGCACAGGACGATGGCCTCCAGTAGAAACTGGCCCAGGATGTTGCGCCACTTCGCCCCGACCGCCTTGCGAATGCCAATCTCTTTCGTTCGCTCGGTTACGGAGACGAGCATAATGTTCATGATGCCCACCCCGGCGGCCAGCAGGGAGATGAGTCCCACGAGCGCTCCGCCTGTCGTGAGCGTGCTCGTGAACTGGCCGAAGGTGCTGCGGAGGAAGTCGCTCGACTCGATGTTGAAGGTGCTCGGCGCCCCGGGCTCCACCTGCCGAATGACCCGCAGCTGGCTTCGCACCTCGTCTTCCGCGGCCGTAAGCTGGTTGGGCGAGGCGGCTCGGATGCGCGTGTCGTCCATGCTGCGGCCGCCGCTTCCGTACGCCCCCGCCAGGTGCGTAAGGGGGGCGTACACCCGAACGTTCGGACTCCGAAAAAGCCCCGCCTTCTCGGCCAAGACCCCCACCACTTCCAACCGCACCCGCCCGATGCGTACCTGCTTGCCGAGTGGACTGACGGCTGGAAAGAGCACGTCGGCCACCTCCGATCCGAGGAGGGCCACCGGACGCCTGCCCTGCACGTCCTGCTCTACAAGGGGCCGCCCCGCCCGCATCTCGTAGCCGAAGTTGGAGATGAACGCCTCGTCGGTGCCGTAGAGCGATACGTTCGGGTTCGTCTCTTGCCGGTCCGACTGGGCCTTTACCCCGCCATCGAACCGTTCGCTCACGCTTACCGTCAGGTCGGTGGCGACCCGGTCCTTGAGGCGCAGGACCTGATCGTGCGTGATGGGCGGATGGTAGCGCCCGGGCCCGTCGCCGCCCCCGTAGTCGTACCGCTCCACCGAGAACGTAGACGCCCCGAAGCCCTGAATCGAGCTCTTGAAGTACTGGTCGATCACGTCCACGGCCGTCACGGCGGCGATGACCGCAAAAACCCCGATGACGATGCCGAGCAGGGTGAGGGCGGAGCGCAATTTGTTGGCCCGGAGCGCCTGGAGCGCCTCCCGGATGGTCTCGAATCCGCTCATGAAAACAGTGGTCTCATTCGGAAAGTGCAGAGGCCCTACCCAATCGGGTCGGCCTGCCCAGCGGCTCCGCTCCGCGCGACCGCAAAGCGGACCGCGTGGCACTGGGCCGCTACTCGTATCGGAGGGCGTCGATGGGGTCGGCCGTGGCGGCCTGCCAGGCCGGCGCGATGCCGAACAGGATGCCGACCCCCACACAGATGGCGAAGGCAAGCCCCACCGTCTGCGCGGGGAGGGAAGCGGTGAGGCCCAGCGCACTCACCCCCATTGCCCCGAGGGCGGAGAGCCCAAGCCCGAGCACCCCTCCAATCAGGCACACAATGACGGCCTCCACGAGAAACTGAAACAGAATGGTGCGCCGCTTGGCCCCCACCGCCTTGCGGATGCCAATTTCTTTCGTTCGCTCCCGCACCGACACGAACATGATGTTCATCACACCGATGCCGCCGACCACCAGCGCGAGCCCGGTCAAGAACAGCCCCACCCCGTAGATGGCGATTCGCACACTCGCGAAGCTGTCCATGACCTGCTGCTGGTCGTTGATCGCAAAATTGTTCTTCTCCCGCGGCCCCACCCCGCGGGCCGTCCGCACGATGCCGGTCAGCTCCTCCTCGGCCCGGTCCATTTGATCGGGAGACGTGACCTTCGCCATGACGTTAACGCCCCGACGCCGACTCACACCAAAAACCTTGTCGTAGGTGCGAAACGGCATGAGAATGCGCTCGTCCGGCGAGCCAGGCCCCCCGAACATGCTGTCGCCCTTCTCTGTCTGCACCCCCACCACCGTGCAGGGGACGCCCCCCATCTTGACCTCTTTCCCGAGCGGCGTAATGGCCGGGAAGAGTTCCGTAGCAATGGTGGCCCCAATCACGCAGACCTGCCGCCCCGCCCGCTCTTCGGATTGCGTGTAGAACCGGCCCTGACTGAGCTCCACGTTGCGGATCCGCCCGTACTGGGGCGGCGATCCCATGATCTCGGCCTCTACCTCTTGCCCTCGGTAGGTCACCTGCCGGTCCGTATTCGTCATCGGCGCCGCCGTCTCCGTAAAGCGCGAGCGCTCCTGAATGGTCTGCGCCAGGGCCGGCTGGATCGCCGGGCGGTTGCGGAGACGCCACCATTCCCGATCAGAGTTTTGGCCCCACGGAAACTGGTCCACGTACAGCACGTCCGTCCCGAGCTGTGAGAGGGCCTTCTCGAACTCCTGGTCCAGCCCGTTGACGACGGTCGCCATCAGCGTCACCGCCGCAATGCCGATGATGACGCCCAGCGTGGTGAGCGTCGACCGCATCTTGTTGGCCCAGATCGCCTGCACGGCAATGCGGACCCCCTCCACGACTTCGAAAACGAAACGGCGCATGGACTTTCGCAAGCGTTCAACAGATACGAAACGGCGTCCCCTCCTCTTTCCTGCCGATTACGCTCTTGCTGGAAGAAATGGCCAGCCGACAGGCGCACCGGCCGCGAGCGACTACCGTGGTGCATCCCCTTCAACACCGAGCCCCCCCGCGTGATGCCACCCTATCGACGAATCGCCCGGTTCGCCCGACGAATCGAAGCCACCGACCGACGAGCAGTAGGCGCCTCCCGGCCTGCCTGAACCGTCCGTCGGAACTGCTCGCGGCCCACCGCGAACTGCGCGTGCACGATCGGGCCATCCCGGTCGATGCTCACGTCGTCAAGCAGTCCCCTTAAATCGTCGGTCTCCGTGTCGTCTCCGGACAGCCGGAGCGCTGCCATCACCCCCTTCGACACGTCCACGACGTTGGAGGCACTGGTCTCGTCCTGCATCGTGAGGTACGCCTCCCCCTCCATCGACTCGGTGGTCAGGGTGATCGAGACGGCCTGCCCGCGCACCTGGCGCCGCAGTCGCTCGAACCGACCGTCGTCCGGGGCCTCGAGGGAGGGCGTCTCGTCGATCCCCAGTGTGCGGTCGGCCCAGGCGCTGAGCATCCGTTGGAGCCCGGCCTCGTTGGGGGCGGGCGTCTCCGCCGCCGCGTCGCCCTGTCCCGCCGCGGAGTCGCGGAGCGCAGTCTGCAGGACATCGCGGCCCACGAGCCACGCCGTGCTGCCGTGCCCCACACGCTCCACGAGCGTCATGTACGACTCGTTGCCGCGCAGGCCGGTCGCCGAGTCCCGGTGCCGGTCCACCATGGCCTCGACGCGCTCGGCGTCCGGGGCCGCGGCGATCACCCCGTCGCGCACAAATCCCATCGTGAGGGTATCGGCGGCGGATGCGTCGTCCGTCTGGCCCTCAGAGACGAGATGGTAGACGGGGACCTCGCGGTAGGTCGTCGCGTGGCCCGCCGCCGGAACGCGGTCCAGGTACTGGTCCATCTGGGTCGGCGTCAGGTCCGCGAACACCACCGCACTGAACGACTGACCACGGCCGCCCGCCCCATATACTGCCTTCAGATCCGTCTCCGGCTCCATGCCCGTCGCGTCCAGGAAGGTGGCCAGGCGAGTGCCTTCTGCCTCTCGGAACTGCTCCCGCAGGTTCATATCCGTCCACGCTTCAAGCCGCCCCGTCGTCGTCTCTAGGTCGACCATGCCGGCAAAGCGAGGCGCCTCCGGAAGAAGAGCCGTCGCCTGTCGCGTCTGCGTGGGAATGCGGTCGGTGAGACTCATGTAGGGCTCACAGCCAGCGAGTCCCACAGCGGCGACGAGCAGAAGGAGGCCCCAGGGCAATAGACGACGAGTGGACATGGCGGCGTAGATCGGTCGGGAGAGAAGGACGGCACGGCGTGGTGCAGCGTCCTGCCGTGTGTCTCTCCCATACGCCCCCTGCCCCGCCGTGATGCCGGGTTTGCGACAGACCGGCCGTGTGGCGCGACGAGTGCCCGAGCAGCGGAGATCGATGTGGCCGCTCCTCGTGCTTTTTTGTTTATCAGTGGAAATCGCCCGTGCATCCAAGTCGCTCTCGCCCCCGGGACAAGGGCGGGCGCCAGAAGGCAGGGCTACACCAGGGTGATGTGCTTCTGCAGACGGTCTTCCGAGATGGACAGCTGGCCTTCCTCATTCACCTTCTCGTACAACGCCTCGGAGCACACCCGGGTGCTCATCTCCTCACACCAGCAGGCAAACTCGTACCCGACGGCCCCGTGGTCGTCACCGAACGCCTCAAACTTGGCCGTCCGCAGGCTTTCCTCCGGGGACGTACCGACGCCCCAGACGATGCCGGTGGTTCCGTCAAACGTCACCCAGTGAGCAGGGGTGGCGACACGCTCAAACTCTTCGAGCTTGGCCCCAAAGGCGGAGTCCTCCTGTTCGACCTCTCTGAATTCCGCGTCGGATGGCCCCCAGACCAGGTCCTTCGGGGCCACTCTCCCATCCGTCTTTTCAACGTAGCCGTCGGGGAGGCCTGCGGATTGTGTCGCGCTGGAATCAGCCATGGTGTATGTTTGGTCTAAGCGGGGCGGCGTGTGGTGTAGACGTATACCGTGAAGATATGTCCACCTTGGACTGCACCGCCGGCCCCGGCTGTTGATTCGCCCTGCCCCCTCCTTCCACGCCCAGGCGACCTCTTCCCACTACTTCGTTACGAGGAGCCTGGCCCCGGGGGCCTCAGCCGCCCGTCAGGAACTCTTGTTCCAGATCTCGCAGCTCACCGAGCACCGTTTTGCGGCCGTCTGAGGTGTCCAGGTCCACCGTGCGGAGGTTCGTGGAGGCCGTGTGGACGTCGAGGGCCGTTCCGTTGTCTGCCGTCACGATAAGCCCGAGCCGCAGTGTCGACTCGGCGTCGGCCGGGGCCTGCGCCTGCCGCACCCGCATCTCACGGAGGGCGTCGTCGAGTGCCCGGAAGAGGCGCCGCGCTTCGGTTCCGTGCACCGAGGTCGGCAGGGCGGTATCCGTCAGGTCGAGCGGGGATCGGTCCGACCCTTCCACGGGGTGGGAGGACCGGCGGCCGACCACGGCAAGGTGCGCGTTCATGGGGACACAGACCAATGCGGGCGTTCCAGTGAATGACGGCGGTCGTTCTCTCCTAGCCCGTGGCGTCGAGCAGCGCGTCAATGTTGTCGCTGTAGCCCCGACTCGTCTTCAGGGGCGTGCCACTCGCCATGCGGAGCTGGTAGGTGCCGTGGTCGAGCGGGCGCAGTTCGTCGATGTGCTCCACGTTTACGATGTAGGAGCGATGCACACGCAGGAACTGATCGGCGTCGAGCTGCTCTTCGAGGTTCTTCATTGTCTTCCGGACCAGGTGGGCATCTTCTCCGTCGTGTAGGGCTACGTAATCGCCCTCGGACTCGATCCACTGCACGTCCTCGGCCTCCACAAAATAGATGCGGTCCCGGCTCCGGACCGTAAAGCGCTCGATGCCGCCCGTCTCGTCCTCGTCCGCGTACTCTCTGAGCACCCCCCGAAGCTGCCGATTGAGTGTGTCCGCCTCCACCTGACGGAGCTGTTGGCGCGCTCGCTCCAAGGCTTCCTCGAAGCGGTCCTCCTCGATCGGCTTGAGCAGATAGTCCAGCGCGTGGGCCTCAAAGGCCTCGAGCGCATACTGGTCGTAGGCCGTCACGAAAATGGTGAGCGGCATCGTCTCCACTCCCACCTCGCGTACAACCTCCAGCCCACTCATCTCGGGCATCTGCACGTCGAGGAATACAAGGTCGGGCGCCTGCGCCTCGATCTGACGCACCGCCTCGTCCCCGTCGGCCGCCTCCCCCACGATGGTCACGTCGTCAAGGGGCTCCACAAGCTGCCGGACCCCCGTGCGGGCGAGGGGCTCGTCGTCAACGATGAGGGCACGAATGGACATGGGTCTGTACGGAAGAGAGTCTGTGCGGGACGAGCGTGAATGCGCAGGTGCGCAATTGTAGAGGCAGTGGCGACGTGGGAGCGCGCCATCCGGCGCGCTGCGTGCCCGGCGTGTGTTCAGGGCTGTGCGCTCGGGGCCGGGGCTGCAGGAGCCTCCCGCTGCGTCTCAGACGGGAAAAGCGTGTCTCGAGGACTACACGGAATCCGGATTGCCACGCGCGCCCCGCCGTCCGCAGTGGATCCGAGCTCAAGGGCGTGTGCCTCCCCGTAGAGCGTGTCGAGCCGGCGCTTCGTCGTGGAGAGGCCCACGCCCTCGCTCTCGTCCAGAAGGACATCGGGGGGGTCCGAGAAGCCCGGCCCGCTGTCGGCCACCGTGAGTTCGACGCCCTTCTGGCCGTGGGTCGTGGCCGGACGAGCAGTCACGCGCACCGTTCCCGGCTCGGCATGAGGCGCGATGCCGTGGCGGACGGCGTTCTCCACGAGGGGCTGAAGCAGCAGGTAGGGCACCGCCACTTCGCTCACGGCCGGGTCGACGTCAATCTCGGTCTGCAGTCGGTCTTCGAAGCGGATCTCTTCGATTTCCAGGTAGCGCTCCACCAGGTCAATCTCTTCGCGCAGCGGGACGGTCTGCACGTCTACCCCCTGGAAGGTGGCGCGCAGCATGTCGCTCAGCAGGCGAAGCGTGCGGCCCGCCTTTGCCGTCTCGCCCCCCCGGACCAGGACGGTGATTGCGTTGAGCGTGTTGAACAGAAAGTGCGGGTTGACCTGCATGCGCAGCGCCTGCAACTGGGCCTCGGCCAGCTCGGCCTGCAGGGCTTGGGCCTGGGCCTCGTGCTCGCGGGAGCGGGCGAAGTGCTCGTACGCGAAGCAGAGTGCCGCCACGATGAAGTACGTGAAGTAGTCGGCGATCATGCGCCGCACGAGAAAGACGGCGAGTTGCCACCCTCCGATGCCGTAGGGGTCGATCGCCCGGAAGTCAAACGACGTCGTGAAGTTGGGGTAGATGCCCTCGCGGGTGAGTGTGGCGACGGCAAAGATGCCCCGTTCGATGGCCACGTGGACGACGGCGATGGGCACCCCAATTGCCAGCATCCACCCCACGCCGTGCCTCAGGCCGGCCCGCACATCGGCCCATCGGAAAAGCGCGAGCACCGCGGGCACGAGCAGGGCCCAGAGGTGGAGGCGCGCCCAGAGCCCCACGGCGAATGTAAAGAAGGCAAACGGCACGCGCCCCCACAGTTGTGGGCCCGGGGTTTCTCGGAACCACTCGACGAGCCAGGGCCCGGCCCCTTCGATAAGAACGAGGGCCCCCAGAAGCGCCGCGGTGCCGTACTGCAGGTAGCGCTTCGTGAACCGGCGAAGGGCGGATAGCTCCGAGGTGGCCGGCGCGGCCATGGCGGGTACCGGCGGATGAGCGGCGTCTGGAGATGGACCTGTGCTCCGGGAATGGCCCGATGCAGGGCTGGATCCCACGGATGGAAGCGTGCTCCCGATATGGGGAAGCTAGGGGCGGAGGGGGAGGGATTCGAACCCCCGGGGCCTTGCGGCCCGCCGGTTTTCAAGACCGGTGCATTCGACCAGGCTCTGCCACCCCTCCGGATGATTTTCGGGCTTCAAACCCCTCTCTGCGCTGCAAATGGTGGCTCATTGCGTGACCTGGTATACAGAACCGGACTCACCGTTTCGGCAGAAAATGGGATTTGTTATAATACTGCTATCGAGCCGCCCGAAGATACTCTCGTGGGGAAGCTTCTTTGTCTCTCCCTCTGTGGTAGTAAACCCTTTACTTCCGCAAAATCTCAGCTCGAGAGCTTGAATTTTGGAATTTTGAATTTCAACTGTTCGACCTCCAACGTCATCCGTCACTGCGAAGAGCTACTCTCTCCAAACAGAAGCTTTGTGGGAACGGATTGGAACTGAAACCAGCCGTTCGGAGGGGATTTCATTTCTTCTGTCCTCGATGTGAACAGAGACTATCGGGAATCCGCTCAACTCTGTGCCCTCAACTCCCTTGCTCGGTCGAGCCGATTCTCAAACTTTTTTTCCTTTTTCTCGGTGCCGAGCTTGGCTTGTCTGAGACACCGCTCAAGGATACGAACCTCATCGTCGTAGTCCTCTTCTTTCCGATATAGAATCGCTAAACGCTGGTAGGGGAAGCTGCCGACAAACTCTTCTTCTACGAGATGCCAGTAAACCTCCTTTGCTGTATCAATCAAATGGTCGGAACGCTCTTCTTCATCTTCTAACTCAGCTTCAACGGCACGACGTTCGAGTTTACGAGCAAAGTAGTTTTTCTCTGGAGCGTTCAGTTCTCGCCAATCCTCGACTTCGTCGGGGTCAATGTCTTGCGGCTTGTCCCACTTCTTCGTCATATCGTGGTGTTGCTGTTCTCAGACGAACACGTAGCTTCTTTTTTCTCCATCGAAGAACTTAGCGGTTGGTAAACCGAATGCCCAACGGACATCTAATCCGTTGCTCCACCTCCCAAAATCCCAGTCAGACCGCTTGAAACACCGATTTTCAGAACTGCGGTAGTAAAAGACCTTGCTACCCACCCCGATTTTGGGGCTGTATCACCCGTTCAACACATATTAGGAAGTGTTTGAGCTTCATCTGCTCACGGTGATTGAAACCGTCCCTCCCGTGCCGTAATCTACCGCAACGGAAGGCACCTCGGCTCATTTCAGCCTTGAATAGATGCCCCGCTCTCAGTGATTACAGGTATTCTCTTTGTTCAGGCGGTGGTGTTCGCCGTTCTCTCTGGCGTAGTTGCCAGTAATAATAACAGAGACGCCACCAAGTGGAGCATAATTGGCTTCCTGTTCGGGCTTTTCGGGTTCATTGCGGCAATCGCCGTGGGGGAGGCGGAAGAGACACAACCTTCCAGCCGTCAGACGAGCCAGTCATCAAGCACAAGCACACAGGAGTTTGACCCTGACGACCACGAGAAGAAGTGCCCCGACTGTGCCGAATACATCAAGCTTGAGGCAAGGGTCTGCAAGCACTGCGGACACGAGTTCTCAGAAGAAGAGGTTGAACAGCAGGTGGAAGAGAGAAGAGAGAGCGTCAAAGAAAGCGAAAGTGCCAATGGAGGAAAGAGGGACGAAGAAAACTACAAGTCAGACGAATACGACACTGAAGAGATACTTTCCACACACGACTTCAATGGCGTCGGAATCTGCGAGGACTGTGATTACACAAAGGGATACGTCAAAGCGAACAATTACGTCTGCCCGGGAAGCTAAACTACGGTTCTGGTCTGGTAAGGCTACTTTCGCTCCTCTCCTCGCTTCTCTCTCCGTTCCTTCTTCCGCTTCTTTGCATACTGCTCCAAGCGGTCGTGCTTGTTCATCAGCTCAATCCACTCTTCCACCGTCAGAGTGGTGCCGCTGGGCTCTTTTCGTTTCTCTGATTGCTTCTTGTCGGGCATATAGGGGGGAGGGTTGATTGAATGATTTTCTTTTCGGGGTGCGGGGGCTCCGTTCAGCCTGCCGAGGGGTGGTCAGGATTCGGAAACGGAATTTTGCCTCACGGGCACTTCCAACCAAGACCATAATCGTTTCTCATAGCTAGAGGATTGAAAGCACCCACAATACGACCGTATCAGTAAGTGCGTAAGCAGTATCGGGGAAGCGTGAGAGGAGAAGACCGAAGATTAGGAGATACACCCCGAACCACTCCAGCCGAAGGGTGATGTCTCCTATATTCGCCGTCTCCACCATTTCACGCAACTGGCGCATCTTCTCTTTCAGCGAACTTACCTCCTCCTCAATTTTCTCTTCAAGGCGCTCAGCCTCCTCCTCAATACGCTCGTCCAACTCGTCTAGCTTGCTCTCCAGCCTTTCTACGTCCTGTTTTATCAGGTCTATTTTTTCACTGAGTGGAAGGTCATCAGAGTAGCTTGGCGTTACGTGTGCGCTAACCGAGGTGGAAGTGGATATGGGTATCGTTCCACCCTCAATTGTGACAGAGCCTCCCGTAAAGATACTCCAGAAATCCTCAAACGGCTCTTTCAATCTCTTCCAGAACGGTTTCCGTCCGAAGCTCTGTAGCGTCTTTTCAATACCTACGGCAACGGTCAGAAAACCACCCAGCTGGAGCATAGCACCCAGCGTGGAAATAGCTGATACCGACGCCATACCCGCTGTCCCGACCAGCAAGACGGAAACAACGAGAAAGACTTGAAATCCCGTCTTGATGGCTGGGTCAAACCTGCACAGGCGACCCCAGATGCGCTGAAATACAGCCCTTATTGAACTCCACATAGGTCTTCAACGATTTCAATAGGTAGAGCGGCGTTTAGCCTGCCAGAGCTATTCCCGGTGGCATCTACCGAGTGTGAGAAGCTCTCTCAGACCGACAATCGGGCGTTTTACGATACGGTCTCGGTGTGTGGCTGATAGATCCGCTCTTCACCGTTTCAGTCGGCATACCAGTGAAGCGACCAGAGAAGCATTCCAGCCACAACGGGAACGGCGAGAACCCAATATGCGGGCTGGAGGAGGGAGGGAAAACTGGCAAGCGGGACGCCATAGACAAAAAATGAGACGCCGCTCCACTCCAACCATAGCGCACCCTCACCTACATTCGCTTCCCTGATCTTCTCCCGCACGTCTTGAACCCTCTCCTCAAACGCCTTGACTTCCTCCTCAATCTTGTTCTCCAGAAGCTCAGTCTTCTCATCAATGTGGCGGCGATTAGCCTTAACCTCATCTCTCACATCTGCGAGTGACTGCTCCAACTTACGAATACGCTCCGACAGGGTCTCGGGATATGTGAGACCTTTATCCAAGGCTGAGCCGTGGGCATCTATTGTTTCTGGTCCGTCTTCCACTTCCACTGAGCCCCTGATGGTGGTATCAAATATGTCGGTAAAATCGTAGACCCAAGGTAGAATGCGACTTGTTGAGGGTATCCGCCCAAACACCTCAAGCGTCCGTTCCAGCCCGTAAGCGGCGAGGACGAAGCCGATGAGCTGAAGCAACACGCCAGTGCCACGGATGATTGGGTTAGGCTGGGCAAGAAAACTTATGAGGTAGAGCCAACCCAATAGTCCTATTGTAATCCCCGCCACGGATTTGAGGATGACAGGAGCGTCGGTCCACCACTCCCCGAGGTTGCTCCTGATTGCTTTCCAGAACCAAACTTTGAACAACTTGCTCTCCAGCCACTCAGCCATCGCATCCGTGGTCAGGCGTGCTTACAGATATGCTGTGCGCCCAACCTACGGTCTGAGCATCCCGCTTGAAAGCTGACGCCACGCAGCTCGTGCCCTACGTCCGATGCGGTGTCGTTCAGGCGTCTTCCTCAGTTCCCTCACCGTGTTCGTCCAGAAAATCCCGACCCGTGAAGAGAGCCTTTCCGCCACGGGCGACAACGAAATGGTCAGGCTCTCCCTCTTTCAGGAAGCGAATAACACCTCTCTTCGTCAGCGACCAGCGAACACGGTTCCGCTGGACGGCACTTTCGATGTCGTAGCACACGGCTGTTCAGACGGACTGTGATTGGAAATTCACCAGCACAGTCACGTCGCTCAGATGGGCTGTTCGCCGTGTGGACACTGAGTAACAGCCTAACCGCTTCTGGTCATACGAGTGGAGATTTTATTGAGAGGTCAACTTGAATTCCGTAGGACTAAACCGATTGTCACCCTCAATGATTTCAATATCGGCATACTCTTTTAGCTTATCGTGGTCAGTCGTGTCCTCCCCGAGTAGTGTCAGGGCACTAGAAGGTTTTGTATATTCAAATTCGTCAAGTATGCGCAATAACTTTTCAGCGAACTGGTCGTCTACTGTATAAAATACCGTATGCGAAGGTGACGGGTTTTCAACCGTTTCGTATTTCTCGTACGATTCTATATCCCACTCCATACCAATCTTCTTAGAATGGGGGACTTCATTCAAAATAAATTTAGCATCCTCTTCATTCCAGACTCCGGGCATTAGAGAGCTAATAAAAGATATGGTGGGCTCTCTACCGAACTCTTGGAGCAACTCTCCAAGCTCGACAAATTCGTCTCCAATCCAGTGCGCAATTGAATCTTTATCCGTTCCGTTCGCCAGACGAACAATTTTATCAAGGTCACTGGTTACTGGTTGGACGAGTTCAGCAGTATCACGCCCCACACCGCAGTTCCGAGCGTGGACAACCTGAAGCTCATCGCCCACTATCCTTTCGTCGGTGAGGGGGTCATAATGTATTTTTCGGGCAATGAAGTAAACGTCCTCTGACCCTTCGTATTCCCCGTCACGGTTGAAAACGAACGTTTCGCTAATGTCAGGGTGCCTGTATACTTCCCACTCAACACCTTTTGATGTAACTGTATGCTCTGTCTCAATCATTCTACTATATTTTTTATTCACTGGTTATGAGCGAGCCACCTCGTAATCTATCCCTCCCTGATTACGCACTTAATAAAGCAAATATTTACTATTTTTGTTTCCAATCTGTTCCCCTTAAAAGTGCGATTTATCGAATCTTGATATGTTTGGAGCATACTCTATTGGCGTATGTAGCGCTTTCCATTTGAGCCATCTCGGAATAATATAGTGCCTATCTCGACTATGAACAAAGGTTTTCAAAATGACAATTTTATTCTACACGATCGACTTTATGTTGTCCTGATAGGCGAAAATCTCGGCTTTCCCATCCCATTGCTTTTCTGTTTTCTCCCCTCTCAGCCGACTGTGAGCCTTCCTCAGCACAATGAGAGGTGGTGCCGACTCCGCATTCGGCGGCTCGAAAGGAGGGGAAGAGCGTCGGTAGATGAGTAGAAGAAATGCTTCGGGCACTTCCTTTACGGGGCAATTTCGACAGCTCTAAGCGGGCTTTATTTCGCCGTTGGGGATGCCCTCCGTTTCTCCTCGGCTCCGCTCTCTGCCGACGCTGGTCGGTCTGGGGCAAAGTCTCTGTCGCTTCCAGAGGTGCCAGTGAGTGGCTCGAACTCTCGGCTCACCTCCACCTCGTATCCGTCGTATTCCTCGGCAAACGCCCGCTTCATCGAGTTCCGCAGTTCCTGCTCACGGCTTCCTTCAATCACGAAGCCGTCGTGGATGCCGATGGCGCCCGTTTCGGTCATTGTGCGGTAGGCGAGGTCGCTGTCCTTCCGTTGAAGCCGAATGCCAGCGTCGGAGTGGAAGTGGTCGGAAATGGGCTCGTGCTTCTTCCGAAGGGCACCCACGAGGGGCTTGAACACCTTGTCCGCGAGAGGGGCATCGATTTCCTCCGTCCAATCGTGGTGCTTCAACGCCTTGTAAGCGGACTGGTAGTTTTCGGTGTTGATGAGGACGTTCAGTGCCCGCTTGACCACTGTTCTCTGCCGCTGCCGATAGTGCTCTCGTTCCTTCCCGCTTAGCCCGATTGTCTCATCCATCAACTCTCCGAGGTCGAACCTCGAGGTGATGTGATAGGCATCGCCCTCAAGCCGCCTTCCTTCCTCGGCGTAAAGCATAGCGATATGGAGATTGTCGTAGTCCAGCTCCACGACTGGTTCCCCACCGATGCGCATATGCTTTCGCCAGTCGGACGGGATGTTCTGGACGGAGGCGTAAAAGCGACCGCCACAGTCCCAACTTCCTCGGCAGAACTTCCGCTTGTACTCCAGATCCTCTTTCGGGACGGTGTATTCGATGCGGTTTCCCTCAAGCCTGTGCTCCCACATCCACGCCGCTGGGCACTTGCGAACGACTGCCTCGTGCGCTTTCTGAATCCGCTCGGGGGATGTGTTACCCCTAATGGAGGGGAGGGCTGTGGGAGGTAGAGAGAGGGAGACACGGGCACGGTCACGCACCTGAGAGCACACCTCAGCGACCGTGGATTGGAAGCGTGAAGCCCGGGGCGTATCACATGTGTCAATCAACTTTCCGTCAGGCGACCGAATCAAGACGGCGGGCTCCTCGACAATCATCCCCACGTCGGCACCGAGGTGAGTATTTCCTGACAGGTATCCGTCTATCGCTTCTTGGAGTTTCCCCGTCGCCCAGATTTCTGTCACCCGACCTCGTAGCGTTCCTTTCTTGGTTCGGAGACGACTTTCCTCGACGCACTTCTCTTTCCACTTCGTAGAGGTCTGGTAGAACGGTTTCCCGTTGTTGACGGCAAGTAGTCCAGCGTTCTCGAACTCCTCGATGATAGATTTGACTTGGCGGTAAGAGATGTGGCACTCGTCGTATCGACCGTTGCCGTTTCGCATTTTCGCCAGCGGCACGGCGACCTTGATGAGGCGGCGGTGGGCATTGGAGAGCGACTGGGCTTTGATGAGGTTGTAAAGTACTTGACGAATGTTCTCCCTCTTCTGCTCTCGGTAGGTTTTCTGAGGGGGCATCAGCCCGTCCAGAACGTCCTCGTTGAGCATCTTGGAGGCGATTTGTCCAGCGTATCCTTTCGCTACGTCATAGAGAATCGAGTCCTTGTCCATCGTCCTTGCTCAGTCTTTCTATCGGTGATATATAACTGACCTTGCGGTCAGCAAGTCATAAAAAATCCCAACCGCAGGCGAGGAAGACTGGCAAGCTGAAAACCTCGCCCACGATTGGGACCGTGAGTTGTAGCAAATCTGTGGAGTGCCTACCAGCCTGTGGCGATGAAAAAGTCCCTTCCCGCCTCACTGGTAAGTATCAAAGACCAGGGCGAAGACGGCGGCTGAAAGGTGAAGAAGAGTTGAAGCACACGGGTCAGGACGTGCTACAGAAACAGAAGTGACAGACGTGTGAGCGAGGGGTGTCATAGGCAGAAGGCGATTCCGGTTTTGATACGTTGCCTCCTTGCCCGGTGCCCGAAGCGTCTATTGGAGATAGGCAAACCTCCCGCTCTCCCGATGGAGACAGATATTTATCTGTGCGCGGGGATGCGGAAGAAGACCTGAACGACAACCAAACAGAGACCTGATGAGCGACGACAGATACAGACAGATCTTTGAGGACCTCACGAGAGACCTTCTCACCGTGGCGTCAAAACACGGAAAGAGAGTCCTCCAAGAAGCAGTGAGAGACGCCGCCGACGGCAATCTCATTCAGGAAGACGACGGGGACGGCATTCCGCCCGAAGAGCTGGATTACCCAGACGAGAGCGTTTGGACGCTTCCACCAGCCCCCGAGGACGAAGAGGAGGACGGGGAGGAAACAGGTAGGGACGAAGAAGAGCAAACCGACGACGAAGACGAGGAGACAAGCGGGGACGAAAAAGAGCTCTCCAAGGCGGCAAAGAAAGTCGCTGCCGAACTTGCAGAGAAGTTGGAGCGGCGGCTGAAGAGGTAGGGCGAGCGTTCAATGTCTTTTCTAAAGAATTGAGGGCAGCTGAACCCGCTCCTTTGACTACGAAGCTGCCTGCGGAGGACACATGTGCAATTGGAAACAGAGCGTTCTGGACAAAGCATTCTACTCGAAAGAACCAGAACATTCATCAAACTCATCGCCCGTTCTGCTTAGAAGCCCTGTTTGCCATTCAGCCTGCCAAGTGAGGCTCTGTATGAATGCGTCTGAATCGCTGGATTCAAGTATTTCGTCGAATTCATCGATTACAAGGGCACCAGAAGGTACGTTCGTGGACGTATTTCCGGTCACTGAATCTCTACACTTCTCTACAGTGAGCAATACTCTTATTTTTTCGATGTCTAAACCTTCTTTCTCCTCTATATCTTCTACTGCGTAGTATACATCTTTGCCGACGTCATCGCTGAAAGTCTGCTTCCATCCACTTAGCATTCGCCCACTCAGGTTTGTTGGAACCGCCCGAAGCTGGTGGGACATGTAGGCTGTCCCGTTAGATATACTGTCTGCGGCATGTATGCCACTTGATGAGCCGCCTGATGAGCCATCTATAGCATTTAAAAACGTACCAATAAGAAACAATGTAATAACTCCTGTCCATACTGGATGTCGGTACCAGAAAGGGTAATCACCTTCTTCAGCTTCAGTTGGTTTTTCTTTGTCATCCGTATTTTCAGTATCTAACTGATCTCCAATATCCATTTTCTTGCCCTCGACACTGTAGATTATTTTAACAGCCTTCTTCGCCAAACTCTCCGAGCGGAAGGTCAAGGTGGTTGTTCTATCGAATGAGTTGCCCTCAATAAAAAGGGCTGGTGCCGTAACCTTAACGTCTCTTCCGTTTATTTCTTCTATTTCTAAATTTTCATAACATACTTTTCCTTCGTGGTTAGACTCGTTTTTTACGTAAAAAATCACTTCTTTTTTACGCAAAACGAGAGTAGACTCATTGCTTGAAATTAAACCTTTCCAACTTACGTCAAACTCTACGGGGAATTTGTAGTCCGTTTTATGACCCTCCTCAACCTCTTCTTCGCCATCGCCGTTTTGGGAAAGGGTAGGAGGTCCGTCGTCAGCAGCAGTTTTCTCTCCCTCACCACTGTCAGAGAGCGGGGGAGGAGTCTCGAAAAGACCTTTCAGTTTCTCAACAGAACCAACTTTCTTCCAATCATCCATTCCCTTCGTCCAAACAAGATCCTCAAGCTCCAAATCTCTCGCCTCAGCTAGTTCTTCGAGCCGCTCTTGACTGACAGGACCATTCCGCTCGTCGGAGCCCTGTTTCGCCCAATACCAAGACTCTCCTGTTGCTGAACCTGAGCCCATAACCAGCGAACAGATTTTATCAAAAAAAGAAGCTGAAACTGACTTCAGATGGATGCACCTTTTACATCACCATTCTTTGTTCTCGGAGCCACCGAATAAAAACTTTAGATTAGAGAAGTCAGGTCACACCCTCTTCACACAAGCGATGTTAGGAACATTTGGGGAAGTGAAACGGGCGGTTATTTCTTACTCTGAGCACTTGAGCCGGTGGGCTTACCGGACACAGACCTTTTCCCGCAGAGCGACCAAGACAACGGCGCACGTCGCTTCTGATCGGCTCCTCGCGCCTGCTCAAACCGAGAACTGTTCTTCCCGAGCCGAAATGAACACGCCTTCTCCAACTGCTTCCATAAGGAAGTTTTCGACCTTGTAGACGCGCACTCTCCCTACTAGAGATCTGCTATCGGGCACTCCAACGAGCGCTCTGGGTCAATCCCCGAAGGCTTTCTCTACGTAGTGATGCCCCTGTTCTGGTGCAGCGTGTAGATATTGCTCCGTGACCGATGTCGTGGAGTGACCCATCAATTTCTTGATCACGTGTATGGGAGTCCCTGCAGAGGCGAGGCGGGTTCCAAACGCGTGGCGAGTAGAGTGCAGGGTAACCCAAGAAGCAACTCCTGCATCCTTCCTAAACCGCCTGAAAGCGCTTGAGAGGGTGGTATACTTGACCTTGCTTCCGTTCCGGTGGAAGACGTGGTCCGACGAACTTCTCTCTCTTTCCTCCTCCAACAGCTTTTCAGCTTCCTCTGGGAGTGGGACTCTTCGGGATTGCCCCGACTTTGTTTTGAAGTCGCCGCCGGATGCAACGTGAACGACTCCACCACCAAGGTCCACCCGCACTGGTCCTTCCTCCCAACGCATTTCCAGCAGCTCCCCCGTCCGAAGCCCAATCATCGGGTTCACCCGAAGGATGAGCGTGATATACCGATAACGGTGCTCACCTCCACCATCTTTTATCGCCTGTATTATTTTTTCTGCCTGATCGCTGGTTATGGCTTTGGTCGGGGTTTCCGTTTTCTTCGGGACCCCCACATCCTTCGAGATATCCCGGTCTAACCACCCCTTCTTCACCAGAAACCGGATCAGATACCCGACGTGACTGACGTATTTACGTCGGGTTGCGTCTGAGATATCGGTTTTGGAGTCGATCCAGTTTGCGATCTCTCTGGACGTGAGCGACGAGGTCCGTATGTCCTCACCAACGTGACGAACAAACAGACGAAGCACTTCCCGATACGTCCGCTGCGTGGCTGGTCGGAGGTGCGACTTGGACTCCAAGAATACGTCCCGAGCTTTTCCAAGAGTGCTTAGGTCCTTCTCTGGTGGTGCTTCCCAACCAAAGAGTTCGTGCTCACGACCATCCCTCCAAGGGTCATACTCGCCCAACGCATATTTGTCTTCTGCTCTGACGTGCAAGCGCTCTGCCACATCACGACGTGGAGTTTGCAGAGCTACACGCTTGCGCTTCGGTGTCCGGTCGGAATCGTAGAACTGGGAGTAAAACTTGCCATGCTGCTGGACTAAGGACGCCATTTTGTTATCGCATTGTTATAGAGCAAACTATAACAATGAGCCAGCGACCTCAAAATGGGCTTTGCAGCGGCTGAGAGATGATTTGTCCTTCCGTGCTGGAGTGCGCCCGCCGGTTTTCAAGACCGGTGCATTCGACCAGGCTCTGCCACCCCTCCGTGGGCTCATTTTCTGCGTGTGCTTTCACACAGGCCTCGGAGGACGGTTTCGATCCAGGCTTGAATTGGGGGTGGAGGGGCCTTTCGACACCCGACGAGGCCGCGCCGGTGGCAGAAAGACCGTTCCAGCAGGACACGGGCTTTTTTCTCAAGGCAGAGCTACTCAAGGCGGAGCAGCCACGCCCCCGACGGCAGCGCCTCCGCACGCTCCCTAAGGATCTGTTGAGCCGCCTCCGCTTCTTCAAACGGCCCGATCACCACCCGGTGTCGCCGGGCGCCCTCGTCGCGTTCAGTCGCGCGCACTGCCACACGAAGCGCCCCCGGAAACTCTTCGCGGTAGCGGCGGGCCACGGTTGCCGCCTGCGCCTCCTCGCTCATTGAGGCAACGACGATGCCCCACCGCTCCTGTGAGGAGGTGTCGGCCGGGGGGGCGGTCGTGGGCCCCGTCTCGGACGAGTCTGCAGGGCCCGGTGCCGCCGCGCCCGCCCCGCTCGTGTCCGCCCCGGCGGGCCGGGCCACCCGGACCGTCACCCTCCGGGTATCTTCTCCGTCCTGGTTGGAGACCTGGAGCCGCGCGGTGTACTCGCCCGGGGCCTCATAGGCGTGGGTGGGAGACGCCTCCGACGCGGTCACGCCGTCCCCAAACCGCCACTCGTACGCAATCGGGGTAGCCCCCGTGGCCGCCGCGCTAAACTGCACCGCCGCCCCCGCGGCCACCGGCTCCGGCACGGCGCGGACCGACGCGATCTGGGGCGGTTCCGGGGGCCGCTCGGCCGTGACGGCCGTGGACGCCTCCGCCTCCCCGGCCCGGTTGCGGGCCGAGAAGGAGACGACGTACCGCCCGGACTGGTCGTACGTGTGCGTCGCCGTTCGCCCGGTCGCGGTCCCGCCATCGCCAAAGTCCCACCGGTAGTCCAGGGGCCGGTCTGCCGCCTCCTCGTTGACGGTCGCCGCGAACGTCACCGACGTGCCGGCACGCACCGTGGTCGGTCCGTTCAATCGGATGATGCGCGGAGGAGTCGGCCTTGTGAAGTGCACCTCCAACCCAAGTCCCAGAAGCTGACCGGTCACGTCGAACCGGTTCCCGGATTCGGATCCGTCCACGGCCCCGTCGGGGACGGTCAGGTTGAAGCGCGACTCCACGTAGAATGATGCCGCCCGCCCCAGCCGGATGTCCACCCC